>JBDTUW010000063.1:0-11418 GCA_040007555.1 Acidobacteriota bacterium
CGTCCCGGCGACCAGAGTCTTAAGAGCTTCCTCCACTTCATCGGTCGTGATCTCCTTGATTGTCATTCCGAAAAAGGCTTTTATTTTGCCGGCGTCGATGCAGTCATAAGCCAGCATCTTGTTGCCAAGTTTGAGATCGCCTTTGAAGTCACTCCTGATGACGAGGGAAACGTGATTGTCGCGCCATCCGGTTATCGCAGTCCCATCGGCCGAGCGGAATGCCGCCAGATCGATCGCAGCCTCAACCGCTGAGTTCCCGGCGCCGACGATCATGAGGTGCTTGTCCTGGTAATTCTTCGGATCGCTCAGCTTGAACTTGACCTTCTCGTCGTCAAAGGGCTCCGGCACCTTGCCGACGAGTGGCTCGCCGCACTCCTGACAGAACCGGTTGTTCTCGATAGTCTTTGCACCACACTTTCGGCAGAAGGGAGGAACGACCGCCACGGTGGGCGTCACGCGAATCTTTAGATCCTCTCCCGGTGCGCGGAGTTTCATCGGCGTCCCGCGGTTCCCAATTGCCAGCACCACGCGACGAACCCGGTACTCCATCTTCTGGCGCGCCACCTCCTTTTCGGTCTCGACCACAAAGGCGCCATCATCAGGTTTGATGCTCTTACAGCTTTCGTATTCGTTGAGGACAACTTTGTTCGAATTCGCGGTTTCCAGCCACTACCGGACCATGTCTTCCTTAACTGAGCCGGGCCCGTCGAGGACGATTCCGCCCTGCGTTTCCTTGTCGGTCGGATTGAAGTAGACGTACTTCCCCGCCTGGTATGTCTGTTGAATGGTTGCCAGTACCTGTTCCTGATCGAGGGCAACATATTTCAACCCTCGCTTCTCGGCCGTCACCACCGCGGAGAGACCAGCGGGACCGAGACCAATGATGGCAAGGTCGTAATCACCGTTGGCGGTACCTCCGACCTCCTCGAGATCCCGTGCGACGAAATCGACGACCGCGCCTCCTTCGTTGATCGCGTTCTTGATAAGTGGCACTCCCGACACATCACCGATCAGGAAAATCCCAGGAACGTTTGTGCAAAAGCGCTGGTCGCGCTGTGGCACCTTCCGCGCCGGAATCTTCTTGGTTGTGTTGAACACGACGCATGATTTTGGAACGGTCGGGCACTCCACCTGACAACTGGTATCCTCCATGCATTGCTCGACCGCAATTGGCGTGGCCTTGCCGCCCGAGATCGCAAGCACATCGTGCGGGCATGCGTCCACGCAGGCGTGGCATCCGATACAGGTTTGCGTGTTGATAACTGGATGAGGATATGACGGACCGTTCGGGTCGACCACACTGGTAGGAACGGCTTCTATCCTGGCGTCCGGAGCAGCGCCACTCAAAACGATTCCCTTCAGGCCAATCTTTGTTCGCAGAGTGTCATAGGAAAGCCACAACGCAAGACCGACGGTCGACAGCCCCGCCAGCGTGAGCCACACAAACCACGCGACGCCGCTGTAAGATTGAACCGGTCTGATCGCCACACTCAATACCGTGAGGACCACCAGAATAATGAGGGTAACGATGTACTGGGACCATTTCATAAGAATCAGTTGGAAGTTAGCTGCCGTACGGTCGCAGACGAGTTTCGCTCATTGCCGTGCTGTGAATGACACGAGACGCAACTGGGTGCTCCCGCCATCGCTCGCCCGGTTGTAAGTGACGTCGCTGTCAACGCCCCTCGCCAACTGGTACCCGAGTTCGCCGTTTGAGAACCGCTGGCGGGCGTTGAGTGACACCCGGCGCAGGATTCCTTCACGCCTGCACGGAGATTCATCCCTTCGAAGCCCGATGTATGGCAGTCCGAGCAATTACTTCGGCCCTGCTCGCGCCCCGCGAGGTGGACAAGGTGAAACTGATCTTTGACAGCGAAGTCTCCCGCCTTGCCTATCAGGCCCTTCCTCGCCCAGTCGCGCTCGGACATGCCGGCCCAGTTCCATTCGCCGTTAGCCACGGGGTAACCAAGTGTTCCACCGTGAGGAGTTTTGAGAGGCTTTCCAGTCTCGGGTGAGATGAAATCGCTTCCGTCGCGGTGACAGTTGACGCAGGCGCTGCTTGCCACAAGCGCGGGGCGAAAACCTGCGCCCTGGTGTTCCGTATGACACGCCAGACAATCTAGTTTCACCTTCTCGTGCGCGTCCGACACTTTTGGAGAGAATGCGGCGGTGGTGTGACATTCAGAACAGTTCTTCTGCATCGAGCCTGTCAACGTGTGACAGGTCGTGCAGGAATTGCCATTCGGTTTGAGCGCCACAGCCGGCTCCAGTAAAAGATTGCGCCGCGAGTGTGATTCCGAAACGGGTGCTGGTGAATACGCTTCGAGATAGAAGAAGGCTCCGAGTAATGAGAGAACACCCATCATCACCGCACCCCAGGCAAAGAGCGACTTTGGCCAGGCGCGCTGCAAATCGAGCGTTGGCCGCCAATTGAACTGCGCCTTTCCAAGTCGAATTCGGCCCTTGGGTTGAAGCGGCGTGTCCGAAGTAAGCTTGCCCGCTTCCCGCTTCCGCTTCTCCCAGAATATCTTTAGCGCCTGCTCATCAATCCCGGGAATCTTGCCACTTAGCAAGCCCGTGAGATCTGACAGTCGCATCGTCAATTGCGTGACGCTCTTTTTCGGCTGCGGCTGGGAGAATGCGGAGAGGTTTAGGATAACCGTGTTTCCATCGGCCGGGCTGTCTGAAGAGACCGCAGCTGGTGCGTCGATTGGTAGAACATTGACCGTGGCTTCAACCTCAATCACGAGGTCATTGTCACGAAGCCTTGCGGTGAGGATGAACGGACCAATCTGAATGACGTCGCCATCGAGAATCGGGACCTTATCGGCGATCAGCCCCCCATTAAGAAGTGTTCCGTTAGCGTTCGAGAGATTGAAGATCCAGAACCCGCTGTTGATCTCCGTGATCCCAGCCTGAGTCCGCGAGACGGTCGGGTGATTCAGGGAAAGATCGTTCCCCGTGAGCCGACCGATCGTCAACCCTTCACTCTCGATAATGACCTGATCCAGGTTCAGGTCTTTTCTGGCGATGATGTATCTTCCAGGCATAAACGTTAGGAAGGCATAAAGGTTCGGCAAGGATAAAACGTTCGGCAGGTATAACCCTTGGGCGGTATTATCCCCCGGGGAACGCTAATAATTGGATGCAGCTGCCAAACCGTGACAGTTGTGGTTCGAGGTATCGAAAAGGGTACGGGCATACGCCCAAACCGGATTCGCCTACCTCGCAACAAAGTAAACCACCTGAATGATGTGAACCACCATCAGTGCGAGCATGACCGACGTCGTCAAAACGTGCGGTAGCAGCCACGCCTTCAAACCGCGATGTAAATATGCTAATCCCTCAACCCGCCGCAGGATCGTCATTTCTCCAGTGATCACAGCCAGCTTCTCCTGATCTATTGATGTAAGACCTGAACTATGTTGCTGTAAGATACTGACGGATTGAGCGATCTGAGTATCCAACGACATGCGCTGGAGGTATTGACGAAGGAGATAGCCAAGCGAGAACAGTTTTGGTGTGACGTGGCTCTGGAGAATAGATCGGGCTGGTTCGGAGAGCCGAGAGGTTTCAGCAGCGATCTCGTCCTTGAGTTCCGTCCGCCTTGCTATCAGGTCTTCGATAAGCAGCGGCTGCTCCTCGATCCTCGTTAAAAGTCTTGGGATGAAGTAATAGGTCGCGATGCCAAATATACCGGTGGCGATCACCAGATCAAACGCGATCATCAACGACGTCGTCAGCAGACCGCCAGAACGACTCCCGCCATGAATGAGCAGAATGACGCCTGCGATCACACCAAGATACGCGTGCAAGAGCAGCCAGTACTTAAGTGGGCCGGCTCGTCGGCGATATATCTGGCGTCTGACGGGATAGGCCATGACTCCCGCAATCCCAACGAGACCTACGAAACCTGTGAACCATCGCATGTTCAGCCAAGTCGAAACGAGTGGCGTCTCCATGCCATAACCCCAGATACCGCCCAGGGCCAGTCCGGTCAGGAGTAGAGTCAGCAGGAGACCCGCGGCGTGCATTGCCTGCTTGCCGAGATCCCGATGCGAAACTCTGCGCGCAATGCCGTGGGTGCTGTCTCGACTGATCAGGTTCTCAATGTTGCGTACTTCCTTAAAGTATATATGCGGGTTGACTCGCAGCAGTGCGCCTGTAGGGCAGTTCTCCTCACAGCTATAGGCTGGTTCGCTGGCCCCGGCGGGATTTAGAGCGGTTCCGGCACAGAGATTACATTTAACGGCGAGCAGATCGTCTGTCTGATCCACTGCAGGCGGAAGAGGTGCGGGGGCGAGGCTCCAGAAGTCCCGCCAGGTGGCAGTGCCCGCGGCTGCTGCCTTCCGCGGTACCATCGAAATGGCGTTGTAAGGGCACTGAGTCGCGCAGTCGCCGCAACCAATGCACGTTTTCGGATCGATATCCACCTGGCCGCCAGCCAGGCGCTGAATCGCTCCCGTCGGGCAACCTGTCAGACACTCCGGATCCTGACAGTGCATGCAGACGGAAGGAGAGAGAAGGTTCTGCGGTTTTGTCGGCTTGGCAATCGAGGTTGGGCGCTCAACGTGGATACCACGCCTCACCAGTCTCGATTGCCCGTGCACCTTATGACAGGCCAGGGAGCAATTACCGCAGCGAACGCACAGTTCCATGTCCATCAGGAGCAGATTGGTCCCGTCCACAAGCCCCGTTTCAATGAGCCTCTGCTGCGACTGGATTACCGGTAGCGCCGTCTTCTGCGTAAGTCCTGGAAGCAGACCGGACGTGCCCACAAGTATCTGCTCGGCACGCTCGCTAAACTCGGAACTCTGTCGCAGACGGGAAATGGATATTTCCAGGACCTCGGCCCTGCCAAGCAGCGTACATGTTTCGCTCCACACGCCATCGCGGCGGATACCCTCGATCCCAAGGCAATGAATCGGACCGAGATACCGCTCCTCAGTCATGGGGCTACCCTTCGTCAGGTGCACCCATCCAGTCCGCAGAACAAAGACGCGCGTGATTGGCTCCCCCTGGTGATAGAGGGTGTGGTTTTTGGAGAAGACGCGGAATTCGGAGATCGACTCCAGATGCTTGTATAACTCCGGTGAAGGTTCGGTTCCCTCCGCGAGGTCCTGTAGTGTCGCCTTGCGTCCATTGAGCCGGTAGGTGGCGTCCAGCTTCTGGCTGAAGGTCTCCATTTTGCGCAGCAATCGGAGTGCGGGGCGCTGAACTTCGAGGACCCGTGTCTCCCCATCGAGAGGAGCTCTGACCGTTGCTGCGCGTGGCACTCCAGCCAGGACAGACATTTCACCAAACTGAACGCCGGCTTTCAGTTCGCTGACCTTCTTTTCACCACCTGCAGTCTGAATAAAGACATCCGCCTTGCCGTCGACCAGGATGTAGAAGCAATTGCCGCCCCAGTCGCCCTCCTTGACAACGTCCTCACCTGGTTGATAAGTAAGAAGCTTGATGTATGGGCCAACGCGCTTTCCATTGTAATTGCGACCGTAAACGCTGACCTCAAGGTCCAGTTCGTGAACGTAGTGATCGCCCTGACGGGACGCCAGTTCCGCGATAGCCTCGACTCCCTCGATCGCGCTCAATACCGCCCGCCTACTTTTTGTCTCTGTTGGCATTCCAGCCTACTCGCTTTCCTCTCGCTCGAGCTCGACTCCTCTGAAGTTCCGGTCGGCACGCCGACTTCTCTCGAGTCTTACTACAAAGCTACACTTCTAACTACAATCAACGAGCTGTCTTAGTCTCCAGCAGCGGTGCCGCTGCCGCAAACATTTTCAACTGTTCGATCCCTGAAACCGATGGAGGCGGTGACCCATGTGTGCGTGTTCATGTAATGTCTCATAGAATGTCTACCATCCCCCGGCATAATTGTTATTTTGGGATGCAGGCGGTGTTTGGAGACGCTGGATTTCTCTGCGCAAAGCGAGGGGGTGGGGGCCGATCGCGCGATCGACGGCAAGTATGCCGTCCAGGTGATCGATTTCGTGCTGCAGCAGTTCTGAGAGGTCGCCGCTTGCCGCGATCTCAGTCTCCCGACCCGTCACGTCGGAGTATCTGACCAGCACCTGAGCGTGACGGGTGACGCGCACCATCAGGTCTGGAAATGAGAAGCAGTCGTCCCAGAGCTCCATTCGCTCCTCGCTTGCAGAGAGGATTCGAGGATTGATCAAAGCCGTCGGCTCACCGGTGTTCAGGAAGATGACCCGCTGGAGCCAGCCAATTTGCGGGGCAGCGATCGCTCGGCCAAATCCGCATCTCAGGCGGAAATCCGACAGGGTAGCGGCGAGGTCTCCGCATCCTTCTCGAACTTTTTCCGACGTCGGGTCGGTGACTAGTTCCGATGGCAGCCAAAGACGTGGGTCGCCAAGTTGGAGAATCTCACGAACCGGCATGGTCGTTTCCTTCTTTGGATTCTGATTGAGAGCCGCGCACCTGCCACCCAGCTTCGCAGGAGTCTAACAGGAGTGACGCGATAAATCATCAAAGGTCCGGGTTGCGCTCAAGCAGGTCCCTCAGTCTTTCCAGATCAGCCTCCGTATCAACACCGATCGAGCGATGGTTGACGGCAACAACCTTGATTCGGAAACCGTTTTGCAGTGCCCTTAACTGTTCGAGCGATTCAATTCGCTCAAGTTCGGTGGGTGCGAGCGAGGCGAAGTGAATCAGAAAGCTCCGTCGATACGCGTAGAGCCCTGTGTGTTTGGCGAACAGAGTGAGAAGCGAATTGTCCTTTCGTAGAGCTTCCTCAATCGAGCCGAACGTGTTTACCGCATCCCGCGGGAGAGGAATCGGCGCGCGGGAGAAATACAGGGCGAATCCCTCTCGATCTCTTACAACTTTGACGACATTGGGATCCAGTATCGAGGCGATGGACTCCTCTGGCGAATCACCGCTCGTGTGCAGCGGCTCACATGTCGTCGACATAACCAGGGAGCCATCCTCCACAAGCGGTTCCAGCGCGGCATCGATTGCCGCTGGCTCGAGCAGAGGCTCATCACCCTGGATGTTGACGATCAAATCCGCCTCGATCCCACGCGCAACCTCGGCGAGCCGGTCGGTCCCAGTGCGATGAGCGGGTGAGGTCATGCGCGCTTCGAACCCGTGCGCCATCACCACTGACGCGATGCGCACATCGTCAGCGGCAACTATCACACGATCCACCAGTCTGGCGCGTCTCGCCCGTTCCGCTACGCGCACGATCATCGGCTTGCCACCAAGGTCGAGCAAAGGTTTACCTGGCAGCCTGGTCGAGGCGTACCGCGCAGGAATGATTGCAACAACCAGCGGTTTGATTCGGTCCCCTTCCCTCGTTCGAAATTGACACCCGATAGTGGGTCCGTTACGATCGCACAGGATCGTGACAAAACTCAACAAATTGACCAACTCATCGGGTCCGTCCTCAGCAATGCAGCCTGTAACGCAGCGCTATTCGTCAGCATTTCTCTCGTTGCTAATCCTTCTCACCGTGATCGGCAGCAGCGGGTGCTACCGGCCAGGAGTTGCGACTCGTCCGAAGGTAGATGCCGGCCTTGGCCAGCTAGCCTACGACGCTCTCGCACCGCGCTCGGGCACAGTCATCATCATTGATCCTCGCACCGGGCGTGTTCTGAGTCGAGTAGGTCACTCAGCAGATCTCCAGTTTGAGTCGCCCGTATTTGAACTGGCGCAGCTCATCACCGCCTACGCAGCGCTCAGTTCGGGTGCAATTAACGAGAAGACCGTTTTACCCTGCGACGGCGAGACCATCAATGTTGTCGAAGCGATCGGCCGGGACTGCCATTCATTTTTTCGCGTCCTGAGCGAGAAAACCACTCTCGAAGCCTTCGCAAGAAGCGCCGAGGCACTGGGTTTTGTCTACTATGGAGTTGAAAACAGCGCTGACGGCTCGCGCACGGTGAGACCGATCGGCGTCCGCCTTCCAACTCACCTCGAACGAGGCGAGTTTGCTGAATTGGCCGCGGCTGGTCAAGTGATGCTTGCTCGCGACCTTCACTTCGTCAATCTCGTTACCACGCTGGCGAGTGGAAGAACGACCGCTGAGCGATTCGCGGACTACATTTCAACGACGGCGAGAGCTCCAGCTCCCTTGATGGAAAGTCTCAACGCAGCCGCCCTCGCGATTGTGAAAAAGGGGCTGACGAGGGCGGTCGAATCAGGAGAGCTCGCGGGCGCAGCCACCTTCAGTGGAATCGTCGCGGCCAAAGCGGGGGGAAGCACGGGGCGCGCAGTTTTGATTTCCTACGCCCCGGCCAACAATCCCGATGTTTGTCTTGTAGTGAGCCTTCCTGACGGGGGGAGGCGAGCGGCGGCCGACGTCGCCGGAAGGTTCTACCAGACATACTTCATCAAGCGAAAGTGATGAGAGGCTCTTTCAGCGAAATCAATGCTTTCTTTTTGAACGTCGAATAATTAATATCAAGCACGCCCGAGATACTCGGGAGACACGGGGACACTGCCGGTACTCGATTGCGGGTGAAAGGAAGTGGAGAAGCGACGATGGGCTTCGCAACAGAAGCGATTCACGCGGGACAGGAGCCTGACCCGGTTACCGGCGCGGTAAGCGTTCCAATCTACCAGACGTCCACGTATGTTCAGGACGCCCTCGGCCAGCATAAGGGTTTCGAGTACGCGCGGACGCAGAATCCGACGCGACTGGCACTTGAAAAGAACATCGCGGCGCTGGAAGGTGGAGTCGCCGCGCACTGTTTTGCCTCGGGCATGTCGGCGATCACTACCGTTCTGCTCCTTCTCCGCGGTGGCGACCATATTATTGTTTCGGAAAACACGTATGGCGGCACTTACCGGTTGTTTGAGCAGGTGCTGAGAGGCTTCGGGCTCGACTTTACCTATGTGGATACGTCGGAGGCGGCGCTGGTGGAAGCCGCGATACGCGATGAGACCCGGCTTGTGTTTCTCGAGATTCCAACCAATCCGGTGATGACAATCGCAGATTTGAAGGGAATTGCCAGAATCACGAGTGATCGTGGAATTCGCCTCGTGGTTGATAACACATTCATGAGCCCTTACTTTCTTCGTCCGATCGAACACGGCGCGGACATGGTGGTGCACTCGACGACGAAATATCTTAATGGGCACAGTGACAGCATCGGGGGTGTAGTCGTCTCGAAACTGGCGGAAGACGCGGCCCGCGTCGGATTTACACAGAACGCCGTCGGCGCGATCCTTTCGCCGCTCGATTCCTGGCTGGTGATGCGTGGAATTAAGACCCTGGCTGTAAGAATGGAGCAGCATGATCGAAATGGTCGCCGCGTGGCACAATTCCTGGCTGAGCATCCGAAGGTTGAGCGCGTCCATTACCCCGGCCTCGGCTCACATCCTCAATTCATGCGGGCAAAGGAGTTGTTCTCCGGTTTTGGAGGAATGATCGCATTCGAGACCGGGTCGCTTGCGGCTGCACGCGCGCTATTAGATAATGTCCGCCTCTGTGCGCTGGCAGAGAGCTTGGGCGGAGTCGAGACGCTCATCTCACATCCAGCGTCCATGACGCACGCTTCAGTGCCGGTCGAACACCGGGTTCGCCTCGGCATCACTGACGGGTTGGTCCGGATCTCAGTAGGCATCGAAGACGTGGACGATATCATTGCGGATCTTGATAACGCTTTGCAGTTTGTGTAACTCGTGACAATGCAATTACAACTGCACCCGGTCCGCTAGCCAGGAGCACACACACGGTTTCCCTTATGGCCGATCTTCCAAACATTTCCATGACGCTGTATGCCCAAACTGACGTCGGAATGGTGCGCAGTGGGAATGAAGACAATTTCCTCATCCTTGACCTGACAACCGGAACCAGCTGGACGGCGGCGGAGACGACCAATCAGAAGCCCCAGGTCTTCACTCAGGGATATTACGGATCGCTTCTGGCCGTTTCCGACGGAATGGGAGGAGCGCTCGCCGGAGAAGTAGCCTCGCGACTGGCGGTCGAAACGGTTCGCGATCGGATGTTGCAGCTGCAGGCTCACAAGGTCTACGGACAACTTCCCTTCCCCGAACGACTCCGTGTTGCAATTGAAGAAGCTAATCTTCTGATCAACGGCGAGAGTGTCACCAATCCGGAACATAAAGGGCTTGGCGCTACCTTTACCGCGGCGGGTATTCACGGGAACCGTATTTACTTCGGTCAGGTGGGAGACAGCAGGGCGTATCTTCTGCGTCAGGGCAAGATCATCCGAATCACCAAGGACCAGTCCCTTGTGCAACAGCTGATCGACGCTGGCCAGATCACCGAGGAAGAGGCGGAGACTCACAGTTACCGCAATGTCATCCTGCAGGCGCTGGGCGCGCACGGGAACGTCAATGTTGAAGTCAACTCTCTCAAGGCGCAGCAAGGCGATACTCTCGTGCTTTGCAGCGATGGTTTGTCCGGGAAGGTGCGGGCCGACGAGATCGCGAGAGTGGTCCAGGCATCGAATGAGCTCGGAAGCGCTTGCCAGGGATTGATTGCCTTAGCCAACGAACGTGGTGGCGAGGACAATATTACGGTCGTCATCATTCAGTTCTCCGGATCGGGACTCGGGACGACGATGGGTGACGCCATCGAACCGGAGATTCTCGCACGGCTCCCAGATACGCCGACTGACTTGAGCTGGGAAGATACAATCGATACCGAACCGCTCATTGGTGTCGGTCCGACTGAGAAGCTCGGAGGCGTAACCCACAAGGCGACGGAGCCATTGAGTCCCGCCCCGCCTTCGCTCTTTACGCCGCCAGCAGTCGAGCGACCGAAGTCGCAACCTCTCGGCGACCGGCCAAGTCGCGGGGAGCCTCGTGGCAAAATCACATCTGTCTTTAGTATTGGCGAATACTCAGAGGACGAACAGGTAGTCGCCGCGTTCGACACGCCGAGCGAGACGAGTCGAGCAGTCACAAAAGAGATAGTTGCCAATGATCAGCCGCTGGCGGAAACGCGCGACCTCGCGTCACCCCCCGCTGAACCACTAACCGAGGTGAAGACAGAAAAGAATAGACGCAAGAAGAAAGGGCTTAACAGCTGGCTTTTTCTCGCACTGACGATTGTCGGAGTGGCAGCGGTGGGCTTGGCCGGAGTTTGGTACTTCAATGCGCAGGAAGCCAAGCGAAAGGACGAAGCCGCCGCGATCGACAAACAACGGAAAGAGGCCGAACAGAATGAGCGCAAACAGGTGCTCATCAACGGACTCAAAGTTGAAATTGACACCGTCAACCGCGAATTCCGAGCAGCGCAACTTCCCAAGAACAAGCAGAAATGGGAACGCCTATCGGAGGAGCTACTGAAAGTCGACGAGAAGTTCGACAAGGTGAAACTAAGGCCGGCGAATCTTGTCTCCGACATTGAAGATGACGTCAAAGAGATCGAAAAGGCCCTGAGAAAACTCAAGGACGATATCAAGGACCTCCAGGGCCTGATACCCC
>JBDTUW010000064.1:0-11333 GCA_040007555.1 Acidobacteriota bacterium
CGCCAGCCCGACTTGAACGACAGCCAGCGCGCTGCGGAGCGGGTTACTCCGCGAATTCGCGGCTGATGACCTGCCGCCCTCCTTCAACGCGTCATTAACGTCCGGCCGCGAAAAGCGCAGCGCCGGCAGTAATCCGAACAGCACGCCGGTCAGCGCCGTCACGCCGAATGTAAATGCAAACACCATCGGATCGAATTTGACTTTGACGCCAAATGGCAGAGTGACGCCGCTGCTGGCCGCCAGCGCATCCATTCCCCAACTGCCGATCAGCAAGCCGAGCAAGCCACCTGCAAAGGAAAGCAACAGCGATTCGGTCAACAGTCGTTGCAGCAGCCGAAACCGGCTCGCACCCAGCGCAGCGCGCAGTGCCAATTCCCTGGAGCGTCCGATCGCGCGGCTCAGCGTGAGGTTCGCCACGTTGGCGCAGGCAATCAGCAGCACGAAACCGACCGCGCCCAGGAGCATCACCAGTAACGGCTGCAACCGCTCGACCACCATTGACTGAAGATTGATGAGCGTAATGCCACGATCTTTGTTTGTTTCGGGATATTGTTGCGCCAATCGCGCGGCAATCGTCTCCATCTCTGCGCGAGCCTGCTGCCCCGTTACGCCCGGCCTCAGCCGTCCAATGACTTCCACCGCAGCCGACTGCCGGTTGAGCGAAAAACCCGGGTGTTGCTGCACCGGCATCCAGATATCAATGTCGGAATAGGGGAAATGGAACCCTTCCGGCATGATTCCAACGACGGTGTAAAGCTGCCCGTTCAGCGTCAGCGTCTGCCCGATCAAACCCGGATTGGCGCCGAAACGGTCCCGCCAAACGGTGTGATTGAGGATGACCACTCGTTCCGCGCCCGCTGCGTCTTCACCGGCCTGAAACGCTCGTCCCAGCGCGGGTTGAACACCGAGTGTCTGGAAAAAGTCAGCCGAAATGAATCCGCCGAGCACGCGTCCCGGCTCCGCACGCCCCGTAAGATTGACGCTTTGGGGCGTCACCGCTGAAAGCTGCGAAAACGACTGGGTTTGCGACCGCCAGTCCAACAGGTCAGGGTAGGCGACTGAACCGCGAGTCCCGCCACTCATCTGCGAAAAGACCATGACCAGTTGTTCCGGCTCTTTGAAAGCCAGTGGTCGCAACAACGCGGCATTGACCACGCTGAAAATCGCCGTATTTGCGCCAATACCCAGTGCCAGCATCAGGATCGCGACCAAAGTGAATGCCGGCGTCTTCAACAACATTCGTGCGCCGTATCGGAGGTCGTGCCACAAACCTTGCATTAAATTTCTCCCCTTTTATTTCCTCGCCGCTCGACCATTCGTGAATCGCGAATTGGGAGCCCTGTCGCGTACATCATCCAATCGCCGTGCCAGTCTCGACGAGTGGAGTATTTGCGCCAGACAATGGACTTAACGATTCAGTCGAGACCTCGAGTGGCGGGACGATTTTACGTTTTTGGGATTGGGCGATTCCGCCTTTGGGATATTGCACTGATAGGGCGAAAAATAGCAGGCAGCACGCAGTTTTCGGAACTCGCCGGCGATGGCCTCAGGACGCGCGACTTAGAATCCTTCCCAAATGGTCGTCACCAGACTACGGGCGAACTCGCGCGCCAATCGATCGGTTGCGGGTCCCTCTTCATTGAAAAACGACTTGGGATCACCCGAGATTTCGTACTCCCCCCGGAATACGTAATTCTGATTATCGAAGATCACCTTATTCCTGGTCTGATCTTTCACGGTCACGCCCATTGTCACCGTCACCTCGATCACCCTCGCGCGACCAAAGTCATCGAGCAGTAAAGGACGAAACACAAAGCTCTTGATCGTCCCCGAAAGCACCGCATCGGCTCCCTCGACCGTTGACGTCACATACAATGACCTGGAGCGTCGCAGCGTCTCGTCGATAACCGCACCAGTAAATCGCTGCTCGACCTTGAAGCGCAGACTCGGATTCTGAAATGGCGGTATGGCAAGCGACTTGATATGCTTCGGCACCGCTTCGCCGCGGCCGACTGGCTTGTAGCATTCGGTATAACCGCTTGACGCAAAAACAAGCAGCACCAAAAAACACCAGGTTCGTGTCCGCTCTCTCTTCATAGCTTCATCCAGCGTTCGTCCGAACATATCCATCTCGCCACGGACTGATCCTTATCGCGCCACCACATTCACCAGTCGTTTGGGAACGACTATCGTTTTGACAATTTGGCGTCCATCCAGTCTCGCGAGCAAACGTTCACTGGAGAGGGCCGCCGCCTTCAGATCGTCGTCCGTGACATCGACCGGAACGACAACCCGCGCCACCAGCTTGCCATTGAGCTGAACCGGAATCTCCAGTTCTTCCGCCCTGGCCAGGTCGGCATCATACGCAGGCCAGGTCGAAGCGACAACCTGCTCATTGTGGCCGAGCCCCTCCCAGAGCTCTTCGGCGATATGCGGCGCGAACGGCGTCATCAGCTTGACCGCGGCTTCGATCGCCTCTCTCAACGCAAAGAGATCGGAGACGCTTGGCGCGCCTTTGAGGGCGCCGTCGAACGCGTATATCTCGTTTGTCAGCTCCATGAGAGCCGCGATCGCCGTATTGAAATTCAACCTTCCGCCGATATCATGTGATACCCGCTTGATGGTCTGGTGAGTCTTTCGCCTCAGTGCGCGCGCTTCGCTGGAAAAATCGACTGTCTCAGCGACAGTTGCTGAAAGTTTGTCGTGCCATTTGTAGACGATCCGCCAGACACGGTTGAGAAATCGAGATGACCCTTCGGCTCCAGCCTCACTCCACTCGACGTCCTTCTCGGGAGGCGCGGCAAAGAGCATGAACAGCCGCACTGTGTCGACGCCAAAGATTCCGATCATCTCGTCGGGATCGATCGTGTTCTTCTTCGATTTCGACATCTTTTCGATCCGTCCCGTGACGACAACTCTCCCACAGTGTTTGCACTTGCCGTCGATCACCTCCTGCGGTGAGAGATAATCGTGGACTTCACAACGCTGCGTGGCCAGGCAGACCATTCCCTGAGTCAGCAACCGGCGCACAGGCTCGCCGAAATCTATGAGACCCAGATCACGCATAATCTTCGTCCAGAGTCTGGTGTAGATCAGATGCAGCACCGCGTGCTCGATGCCTCCAATGTACTGATCAACCGGCATCCAGTACTTGACCTTCTCTGGATCAAAGGGCGCGGTCTCATTGCGCGGATCGCAATAGCGAAAGTAGTACCACGACGAATCGACGAATGTATCCATCGTATCTGTATCGCGTCGCGCCGGTCCGCCGCATTGAGGACACGTCGTGTTAACAAATGATTCGTTTTCTGCGAGCGGGGCACCCTGTGTGTTGAAGTTCAAATCATCCGGCAGTACAACGGGCAATTGATCCTCCGGTACCGGCACGATCCCACACTTGCCACAGTGTACGAATGGAATCGGTGTGCCCCACGCCCTCTGGCGTGAAACGCCCCAGTCACGGATCTTGAAGTTGGTTTGGGCCTTCCCAAAGCCCTGCTTCTCCGCGAACTCGGTCATGACGCGAATTGCATCCGGAACTCGCAGCCCGCTGAAACTCCCCGAATTGACCAATTCAGAGGTTTCGTCCTTCGTTGTCTCCGGAGCCTCTACGGGCGCATCATCCAGGATCGCCGAGCCGCTCACCTTGTTGACGCGCCGAATCGGCAGCTCATATTTTCGCGAGAACTCAAAGTCGCGTTCGTCGTGGCCGGGCACCGACATGATCGCGCCTGTACCATATCCTGTCAGGACAAAGTTGGCGGCCCAGACCGGCAGTTGCTCCCCGCTGAAAGGATTGGTCACTCGCATGCCCGTGTCGATTCCGAGCTTCTCGGCGCCTTCCGCAATTCGTTCGTCCCTCGCGACAGCCTTTTGTTTTTCGATGAATTCGCGGAGCTCGGCACTCGCAGTCCCGGTTGCGATGGATTCCTCGATCAGCTCGTGTTCAGGCGCGACGATGACGGCGTTCGCCCCAAAGATGGTGTCGATTCGGGTAGTGAAGATCCGGATCTTTCTGCCGCTCTCGTCGGCCAATCCGAAATCGACTTCGGCGCCACGGCTCCGCCCGATCCAGTTCCTCTGCATTGTCAGTACGCGATCCGGCCACCCCCCCTCCAGCGTATCCAGATCATCAAGGAGTGCGCCGGCATAATCAGTCACACGAATAAACCACTGCTCCAATTGCCGCTGCTCGACTGGTGTCTCTTCATGACGCCAGCAGAACCCGCCCTCAGCCTGCTCATTGGCCAGCGAGGTATTGCATTGCGGACACCAATTGACCGTGGCATTCCTGCGGTAAAGCAATCCGCGCTTCCACATCTGAATGAAGAACCATTGATTCCAGCGATAGTAGTCCGGTGAACACGATGCAATCTCGCGACGCCAGTCGTAGCCAAAACCCATCTGCTGCAGTTGGATGCGCATCGCGTCGATGTTTTCCATCGTCCATTTGTCGGGCCGCGCATTGTTCTTGATGGCAGCATTCTCAGCCGGCATTCCGAACGAATCCCACCCCATCGGATGCAGAACATTGAGGCCATTCATTCGTTGAAAGCACGACAGAGCGTCACCCATCGAGTAGTTCCTGACGTGACCCATATGAATCCGCCCTGAAGGGTATGGCAGCATTTCCAGGCAGTAGAAGGGCTGGCGCGTGGGATCGACCTCCACCTCGAATACTCGCGCATCAGCCCAACGCTGTTGCTGCCGGCCCTCAATTTCACCTGGGAAATATTTCTCTTTCATGTGACTCACTGAAATCCTCTCAATCGCCATTTTTCCTGCTCCTCGACCGAGTCAGGGCTCAGTCCTTCTTGCAAGGAACCAGAAAAGATAACAAAGTTATGCCGAGAAAAGAATGGGTCAAAAAGTACGCAGCGCAATTCACCGGACTTGCGCCGCTACGTAAGAGAGAGGGAGGTCACTGGCTGGATCACGAAATTACGCATCTTATCCATCGCTATCCTATCTCAATTCATGCTGACTGAGGAGTTTACGCATATCGCCCGGCAGATTCAAGCCGCCGCATTTTCCTGAAGTGGTTCCAGTCTGTTTGAGGAGGAGCTCATGTGAAGTCCAAGGGACGATCTCACGGTAGAGTTACGAGCTTCACGTCTTTCGCGTCTTTCGCGCCTTCGCGGCCTCGCGTGAGATCGTCCTTTAGACTTCAGGTGAGCATATCCTCAACCACCCGCGCATTTTCCGGGTCACTTGAAGTAGAGATCGATCTCCTGAAGACGCGGTCCACCGTGATAGCGCCAGGGCAGCCTGAAGAACCATCCCTCCAGATGGTACGAACTCGACCAGAGTCGGCGATAGCCGATCTTCTCGAAGTCCGCTGCGCGCAGCCCGTACCACTTCGGCCCTACCTCGCCATCCCAGAAGATCAAAGTGCCGCTCGGTAATCCATTCAACAGATCGAGGTTGTGTTCCCGATCATTGGTTAGTGACGGTCGATCGTTGCTGCTGCAGTTGAGGCGAATACACATGTAAGACTGGCTGTACACCAATCGCGAGAACGAGATCGGATGGCGTTCAAGCCATGCGATCGCATCATCAATGGCTCGGGAGTCACGGGTAAAACGATAGCCATCCACATAGAAGAGACAGACCAGGAAGGATGCGATGAGGACGGCCACCCGGACGCGGCGATCGCTCAAAAGGGTCATCCTGTTCCATCCGCAAAGGGTAACTACCGCGATCGCGGGGGAGACGCAGACCAGGTACCTGGGGTAACCCGCCGCGCCAAACCATCCCTGCCAGAAAAGAACTGAGTGCAGCAGAAACAACGCCAGGAAGCTGCTCACTCCCAACAGAAACTCTCGCCGGCGAATCAGATGGCTCAGACCGACAACAAATGCCGGCAGGAGCAATGGCCCGACAATCAATGGCAGCAGGATCACATACCAGACAATCGGCCCGCGTCCATTTGCGATGCTCGTGGCATGCCAATCCGCTGGCCAGTCGTGCACAATCCACATCGTATCGCCCGTTATCAGTGCCGCCGCCACCCACCAGGCTAGCGCGCCGATCGCAAGCCACAGCGTTTCGAGCAGGCGACGCCACCACGGCCATTCCCTCGAATACTGCAACGTCCACAGAGCCCACAGGCACCCAAGGAAAAAGCCCTCCGGACGGATCAGAATCAACATCGATGCTGCGAGCATTGCCGCTCTGGTTCGTCCCGCATAATGAAGATTGAGAGCGATGACGAAGACAAGCGCAAAAAGAGATTCTGTCTGTGTTTCAGTGTAGAGCAGGAAGTATGCCGGCTGAAGCAAGAGCAGTGGGAAAACCCACTCCGCCCGCTCAAAGCCAAGTCGCGCGGCCAGGCGATATGTCTCAATCGCGGTCATGAGACAAATCAGGAGTGTCAAGACTTTTGCACTCCGGTATCCGAACTGCGCCGGAAACGAGTAGATGAGCGTAAAGAGCGGGCGTGTCCAGACACCTATCAAATAGTAGGGTTCGTGCCAGGACCATCGAGCGAAAAGATAGTGGTATCCAGCGTCCTGCTGGTCCGCGTCGGGGTAGAGGAAAATCAGCGCAACCCCGAGAACACCAAACAACAAGAGCCAAAGTAGAATCGAACGATTCGAGAAGAGAGGCCGAACGAGAGAACGGATCATTGAGCGGCCCGTTTTACTCTGGGTTTGTTTAACTCGGCGAAACTGAGGTTGAGGATCGGGTACTTCTGCCAGTCCTTGTAGTCGAAGTGCCACCACTCTTCCGGATAGACAGAATATCCTTCGGCTTCCATTGCCTTTCGCAGCAGGTCACGCCTTCTCCGTTGCTCGGGGGTGCCACCCTGGTAATTGGCGTACGAGCGCTCGGTCATCTCATCGTAGGCTCCGGTCATCTCAACCTCTTTACCTGTCTTGAAGTCGTAAAGCGTAAGATCGACCGCGCATCCCCGGTTATGACGGGAGCCCTTGCTGGGATCGGCGACAAACACCTTCTTGTCAACTGGCGTCGCATCCCAGAACAGCTTCGTCACCGACCAGGGGCGATACCCATCGAATATCAGCAGGCCATAGCCGTCCTTCCTGAGCATACGATGCGCTCGCAGTAGCGCCATCGCGGCGGGTTTTTGCAGAAAGGCGCGGGCCTCACTGTAGACCGGTTTCCCCATTAAGTTGTTTGCGGTGGCGTAACGAATCTCAAGATGAATGGTTGGATCGAGACCCTCGAGGTCCACTAGTTCCGATGGGCGAAATGAGCCTGCCTCTTTTGGCGGTTCCTGTGCGAGCGCTCCGTCGGAGCCGCGAGAAGCCAGCAAGATCGAGAAGATGCAAAAGGCCAGAACGGCAAGCAGATTCGGGCGGGAATTCTGACCTCCACCCACACGCAAGAGGTTACCCTTATTAGTCACGAAGCACCTTGAAAGTCTTTAAGCCGACGGAGACCGAATCCCCTATCTTCAGTCTGAGTTTTTTCGCATCCCATTTCGTGCGCATCGTCTTAATCACAATCCCGCTCTCACCGGTGCTGTTTTGAAGAGCACCGGTCGGGTGTCCCTGCGGGTTCGTAGTTGGTATGGAAGTTGAGTACCCCTTGGACAGAAGCCGAATCATGAGAGATTCGACGGCGCCAGCAAACGACACATCGAGAACTTCGGCCCGTCCCAGATGAAAAGGGGTTTCGACCAGACCTGTCGGCGATCCGAGCACGACATCCTCAGGTCGAAAGACTACCTTGACCTGCTCGGCAATCTGCTGGAGGTTTCCCAGGACAGGCAGGGTTCTGTCGGCGTCGATCTCGATCGTCCCGCGATGCTGTCGCGCCGCGATCACATTTGCTGCGCCGAGGAACGTTGCGACAAACTCTGTGTGCGGATCGTTGTAGACATCATCCGGAGTGCCAACCTGTTCAAGGCGACCGCGATTGAGGATGGCAATGGCGTCTCCGAGCTCCATGGCCTCTTCCTGATCATGTGTGATGAAAATAGCCGGCACCCGCAGCTGACGCAGAAGGGCGCGGATGTCCCGTCTCAAACCAACACGAGTCTGGGGATCGAGGGCGCTGAATGACTCATCAAAGAGCAGCACTTCGGGCTCGTAGGCGAGGGCGCGCGCGATTGCCACACGTTGTTGCTGGCCACCGGAGATCTGCCAGGGATACTTGTCTCGCTGATCCGCCAGACCAATCATCGCCAGCATTCGTTCGACCACCTCAGACCTTTTTTTTGACTTGACTCCCCTGATCCGCAATCCGAAACCGATGTTCTCCGCGACGGTCATTCGTGGAAAGAGGGCGTAATGCTGAAAGATCACTCCAACATTCCGGTCACGCGCACGCAGGTGCTCAACACGCCGGCCGTGAAGGTAGATTTCGCCGGCATCAGGCACTTCCAGGCCGGCGATAATTCGCATGGTGGTACTTTTGCCGCTGCCGGAATGACCCAGCAGCACCAGGCTCTCTCCTTCGGCGACTGAAAAACTCACATCATCGAGTACCTGTTCGTCGCCGAATCGCTTGGTCAGATGCCGGACACATAACGTTGCGTCCGGGTCCGGCTCCCGTCCGAGATACCCCATGCTCTCGGGAAATATCGATACCACTTCTCTCGCCATCGAACACCTCACTTGAATGAGCGACGAGCAAACGCAAAATCACCGCTCGAGGCGATTCCGGAAAAAGATAATCAGCGAAAAGATCGCAAATGAGATCATTGCCAACACGGCGGCGATGGCATTGGCACTCTCAACATCTCCCTCGTTGAATTTGGTGTAGATGTAGAGTGGCGCCGTCTGAGTCTTCATTGCCAGATTGCCGCTCACCATAATCGTTGAACCAAACTCCCCGATCGAACGCGCGAAGGTCAGCAGAGCTCCTGCGATGATTGCCCCGCGCAGGCTCGGGAGAACGACGTAACGAAAGGTCTGCCACCGGCTCGCGCCGATCGTTTCCGCTGCATCCTCGTAGCTCGTGTCGAGATTGTCGAGGGCGGGTTTGATGACACCGAAGGCCAGCGGGAACGTGACGAAAATATTGGCAAGGATAATCGCTGCTGGCGTAAACATGATGCGAATGTCTGTCTGCTCAAGAAACTGCCCCAAGAGACCGTTTCGACCCCAGAGCAAAAGGAGCGCGAATCCCGCAACGGCAGTCGGGATCGCCGTCGGCAGGCTGATGATGATCATGAGCGCCGAATCACCGCGGAATTCGTACTTACTCATGACGTACGCGGCAAGCAGACCGAAGACTACGTTGCACAGTGTTGCCGCACTGCTTGTCGCCAGACTCAACTTGAGAGATGAGAGGGCGGCCGGATTCGTCAGCGCCTCCCAGAAGTGAGCCGGTCCCTTGCTGAATCCGAAGATAAAAATCGAGGCAAGCGGCAGGATGACGAGCGGCAGCATTGCCGCCACGATCAACCCGATCCCAAGCGGGCGGGCCACGTCCACGCGGAGCAGCTTTAGTGATGAACTACTTTTTCTGCCGAAAGTACGCATGATCTTCTTTGCTAACGCCACTCAAAGCCCGCGGGCGTCAGATTATTTCGCCATCTGGATTCTCTGCTTCCAGACACCCTCGACAATGTCGGGATATGCGCGCTCCCAGCCGCCGAGTTCATCCACCGTGAACGGAAGGGCAATCTTCGCGAAACGCGGCTCAGCGTCGTTGAGCTTCGGGTCAGTCACCGAGCGGAAGTACGACTTGACCCAGGCCTTTTGCGCAGTTTCACTCCACAGATAGCGGGCGAACAGCTCGACCAGCGCGTATCGGGATGCAGCCATGCCATGATCGATGATCACCACCGGATGCTCGCTAAGGATCGTCGATGGCGGCGCGATCATCTCAATCGCGGCACCCTTGTCCAGAAGTTGCAGCACTTCAAGTTCGTAAGTGATGAGCGCATCGCCCTCGCCACGTTCAAACTGGGTCCGCGCCTCCCTCGCTGCGCCGGGTGTCGCGATGACGTTTTTCCAGACGGCCCGGAGCAATTCGAACGCTTTGCCCTCATCGCGGTGCCCGTGGTCATGCTCGGTCTTGATCAACTCCGAGCCATAGATCGCCAGCAGCGACCATTGCCCGGCTCCCGATGAAATCGGGTCCGCATTGATCAGTTTCACACCGGGCCGTGCCAAATCCGCAAAATCACGAATGCGCTTCGGGTTGCCCTTGCGGACGACGATCACCATCGGTGTCCGGTTAACGATACCTTTGTAAGGCAGGGTGTGCCAATCACTTTTGGTTGCCTCGCCCTCAACCAAACGCGTTGCGTTCCGCTCAATCGAGAGGACGGCAAGGTCAACATCGACGCCCGATAGAATCTGTCCCGTGACGATCTCAGAAGCCGCAAACGATCCCTGGATCGTCAGAACCTGCCCCGTCTTCTTTGCCCACTCAGCCTGGAACGCGGGGAAGATATCATTTTCGATCGGCTCCTTGGCGACGCTAAACCCGTACACCGTGAGCGTTGCCTCCCGTGACATCTCGGAACTTCGACGGCAGCCAGTTGAGACGACAAGGCAGCACATTGCTGCGGACAAAAGCACCCTGCCGACTGGCGATCCGAAATATTTGGCTGCGCTCTTCATGCAACGAAACGGACATCCGAAAAACCGATTCCCGCTTGCCCTCCTGATCCTTTCACCACTGGGCAGTTCCCCCAAGTGCGAAAGAAATGTGGCACCGTTCGATCTATAAAACGTGCTGCGAATCGAAGGCCTTCTGGGGTAAATTATGAGTTCTACTGCCTCACTTGGTGAGGCGGATTTCGGGACGACTGTAGCCCGGCGGGGTGGCACTCGGATGGTAAGTCTCTTGCGGATGCGGGGGCAAGTAGTGTGGCTCTTCTGCCACAGATATTGCATCCGTCTCTTTGAGCGCCTGTTTCTAGTCCCAGCCAGCAAAACCGTCGATTACGTCAAGTCTGCCGCGGAGTTACCCCGCCAGGTCAGCCTGTACATCGGCGGTTATACACGCTGGTTCCGGGATTGTCAAACAACGGATCCGAGAGCTGGAGGCCAGGCGAAGCCGGAAAAGGCGAGAAAGCGGTGGAGGGGCGGGATTCACCCGCATCTCTCACCTTTTCTTGCAGTTCTTCGCGTCTTTCGCGCCGTGGCGTGTGACGAACTCTTGAGCTTCCGGGGGCCGATCCACTCGCACCCACGTCCGCACTCGGGTGTTTGGCAGCGGGCCATTCGATCCCGCCTCTCAGAGGTGAATTCCACACTCGAGCTTAACGACACCATCCCACCTGCCACTGCGTTCGTGAGCCCCCGCCCCAACTCTTCGCGTGCACGGCTCACACCCAATGCTCGTGTACCCATCATCGTAAAGCCGATTGTACGGCAGCCCGTAACGGACGATATACTCCCACACTT
>JBDTUW010000065.1:0-11226 GCA_040007555.1 Acidobacteriota bacterium
TGTTGTTCCTTGGGTTGATGGCGAGATCGACCTGCCTTCCCTCCAGAAAGCTGTGGTCAAGGGATACTTCTACCCGATTCTGTGCGGAGATCTTGAAGTCCTGATCTCTGATAATGCTGGCGAGCTGAAGGTATCAGCAGATTCTCTGTTGCAGATCTGCGATCAAATCGGCGAAACCTTTGCCGCCGAAATACAACCTCTGATCAAACTGGCGGATTGGGCGCGAGGACAAGATGCGTCTACTCGAGTTCGTCTTAATCCTGCCGACCCCAAGCGGCCCGCTTGGGAATCCAGACTTGTGCCAGAGAACTCTTGCCAGACCTCGTGGAAAGATTTCACTCTGGCCAAATGCTAGCCATTGAGATCCCGCTAACGATCCGGGAAAAAGGAAAGACTGACCGACCATCCTTTTTCACTGTCTTTCTAGAGAGGAATGGAATTGAGAACGACCGCCCCGTATTTGTACGAGAAGGAATCGTCATTTCAGACGTGCGCGCGCGACGTCTGCCCGGTGTTCTCTCCCTCGTAGTTGTCGATGACCCACCGCTCGCGAACCTCCTTGGAGATTGCGAGAACCCTGCTCATACGCAGTGGCAGAAGGAACGCGAGCACTTCCGGACAAAATACACCTTCGCGCCGGCGTACATAGAATTCGTAACGCGGAGCGTTGCAGAACTCGTGGGCTACTTAAGCGGATCCGACCAAAAGCCTGACAAATACTTGCTTCGAGACATATTCCCGCTTATTGGTACCTCAAATACCGACGGAGATGACGCGAAGCCAGAACCTAGGAAACGAAAGAAGGGTGAAAGCGCAACTCCCGACCCGAAACCCGAACCGAAGAAACGGCGCTTTATTCTCTCCAAGGTCGCTGGCGGGTTCACCGTTAGTGCTGGGGACGCTCTCTTGTCATCGTTGGCCGGGTTGGATATTCGAGTGGCCTATGACAGGCGGCGGGGAAGTCCTTTGGTGAAGTACTCACCAAATGACTTCAAATTGGAGGAACCACCAATAGGCGTGACCTATTCGGGGGTGAAGGTCACCAAGCAGTATCTGAATCGTCTGACCGTCAAGCTCACGCAACCCAACTTCAAGCTCACTCTCAGTGGCTTTGACGAGAACCGGGACTTGTTCGTATCTATCAGACCGACGGAGGCGACTGAATGATTCGGAGGCTCAATTACACTGGACGCACAAAAATATCGCGAAAAGATATTCGTCTCAAGGCGGTCGAGAGTGGACAGGCCCTTGCAGTCGAGGTCAATCTCGCGCTCAACGAATACCAGTTGCCAAATGATGCCTTGGTGTTTGTCGAGGCCTATAGACAAACTACATGGATGCGATTCCCGCTCGGCGTGGTTGGTGACTTTGGCGGGATGTCAGGAAAAAGCGGACAACTGAACCAATTCGATTCATTTGAAGGTATTCTCTTCCGCGTAAAGGTTACGCAGGCAACCGATGAACATGTCCTCTTAGCAGAAGCCGATCGAATTCCGCTCTCGCCGCCAGGCAAGGAAGCCGAGTCGACGAGCTTACTGCAAGTAGTTCCCAGCGAGCTCGGCGACGAGTTGTGGCAAGTAGATATCGACTCGGAACCATATCTACTTGTGAACAAAGCTGTAGTAGCAGACTGGAGGGCGCTAGCATCATCACCAATCTTCCAGTCACTCGTCTATCCAGAAGTTCTAAGGCGCGTCTTAGAGCGAGCGTTAATCATCGACAAACAGTTTGAGATCGACGACGGCGACGATTGGCGCTCCCAATGGTTGCGATTTGCCACTCAGCTGCCGGGGGTTGTCATCGAGGTCCCAGGGGACGAGGAAAGTGCCCTTCGGTGGATCGCCGACGCGGTAGCGGCGTTCTCAAAGAAGAATAAACTGCGCGAAACGTTCAGTGAGGCATGGCAACCATTGGAGGCAAGATGAAGCTCGCTCGACTAAACCCCATTGGCATAGATTTATTCTCTGAGTTTCTGTGTTCCATTCATCGTGGACATAACGGGACCGTGCCCTCATCCCTTCTATCTGACCCGGCGAGGACCGAGCCCTTGGGAATCGATCTGATTTTGCAACCTCGTCACTTCGAGACTCGCTTCGCTGCGGCTGAGTTCCTGAATCAGGCATTTTCGAAGGCCGGGTTGCCTGACGTCAGCAACGACAGAGGGCTCTGGGCATGGCTCTCCCTTTTCTACTTTGACGACGTCTGCCCGCCCCGAGGCAACGGTTCGCGGAAACCCGGAGAACTCGCGCGGCATATCCCGAATGAAGACTACAAAAGGTATTACCGACATCTGCTTGCTGGACCCTACCGAATCTACCGGGCACATCGTGATCAGCCGGAGCGAGCCCTTGCCTTGCTCTGTCAGAGGTTGGACTCTCCAGGCGATGTCGTAGAGCAACTTGCTGCACAACAGAAGCTTGTAACAAATCCTAGCGTGCTTCGCTTAGCGACCAAGCTCTATGTTGATGAAAAGACAAAGCGTATTAAGAAGGGCGCCGGCGGTAAGGGTAGCGGTTCCGCAAGGCGACTCACCGACGTCCTAGAACAGTTCGACGTGACTTGGGACTTGTACGCTGCCACCACCACCGAACTCGCGAAAATGCTACCAAGAGAATTTGAGAAATTCCAGCGTTGACGAGTAGTGGATTAGAGGAACCGCGCTACGGATTGCTTCCTTTTCATTTGTGCGCTTTGTCTTGCGAGAGTCGTACAAAAACAACTCCTCCCAACAACCCCCGTAGGGTTGCGGAAGAGTTATTGGCGAGGGCCTGCACTGATGCTCGATACGACGCCTTCGCACGAGATGGACTTGGCAATCTGATTTGGCCCACTTTGATCATTTTCGGTTTGCCCACCCGGTTGACCTCTTACCTACCTCCTCCGAATGCCCGCTGCCGCCGCTGTTCTCCCTGACTGTTCCACAGTTAGAGGAACTTGAAGTAATGCGGCTGAACGAATCTCACATGAAACTCCTGGGATTCGGAAGGGCGTGTGAAATGGACTTGGCAGCGTCAAGGCGGCGCTCTGTCTGATCTCAAAGACACGTGGACGATATATTGGCCGAATGGCGAGAAAAGGATTGAGTCAAGCTAGATTGCGCATAATGCAGATGGGGTTGGCCGTTCATTGGGATCGTCAGGGAAAGATGCTGCGCCAATTCAGGTACAAAGACGGTGCGCTGCTGGACTGAGCTAACGCCGAGCGTCAACTTTGTTAGATATACACATAGCGCTTGCGACTTCTCTCTCTCGATGAGGCCGGTAAAGGGTACGTTTTGAGATGATCGCCCCGTCGCGTACTTTCTTGAATGAAGCACCTCGCCCGAATCGAGACCATTTGTCTGGACTGCCACCACACAACAGATCATCGATCAGGTGAATCGTTGTAAAGGAATTTCTGAGATACAACCCATCGTCGCGCTAGGTATAGCAAAGCTAGACAATGTCTGCGCCTAACCCGGGACGTCTGCGGCTGGCCGCGACCATCGAGCAACCTTCCAGTGTTCGCCTTTCTCACGCCGCCACCGTTTGAAAAAGACGGCGACGTCAAGTTCCACGCACCGCTGACGTATATCGAGCACCCAAGCTGGATCCATCTGTCGAGCGTGCGGGCCAGATTCGCCGCCAACGATTACCCAGTCGATGCCATTCAATCGGAGGTCGTGAAGTGCTCCGATCAAGGGTTCCAGCGAAATGAACCTGACTTTGGCCGGAACATTTCGCAGGTGCTCCACACGGCCGAGAACTCGCTCGTCTTCGACGCTCGTGCCCAGCCAGACGTTGTCATAGCCCGTGCCCCAATCCTCGGGTAGTGCGTTGGCAATTCTATTCGGCCGCTTTCTTTTAGCAATTGTCAGTCTAAGTGCGGGGTTGCGCGAATCAACTTCCACAGTCGTTCCTGCTGACCTGGCGGCGCTTCTTCTTCGAATATCTGCCATCGAGGCACAAAACACGCGGTGTCTAGGTCCAGTTCGTTCGGCCTGCGCATTCCACCTGATCGGTTCCTTCCAGTGATTCTCGCTCATGAGACACGTGACCGACTTGGTCCCCCAACAGGAGGGCCGAAGCGTCGCGAGGCGATTCCGCGTAGCAGTTCTTGCATCCGTCCGAGACCTTAGTACATCCCCACCAAGGATTGAATGTGTGCGTTGTCCACTCGATGCTTGAGTTACTTCCCATTCTCCTCCTCTGATCCGTTCCTAACGGCTACCTGTTCGAGGTGTGGCGACGCCTTAGAGCCTAGACCAAGGACGCTTGTTCCCCAACCTTGCTCAAGTCCCAAAGCCCGCTCGGTTACTGTACTTCTTCAGGACGAATTCGACCCCGAGATTGGACGCCAGATACAAGAAGTTGGGGTGCTAAGAAGGCGGTCTACCGATTCTTCGCTGCGGCGGCGGTTGCTTGCTCAGGGATTGATTCTTGTGAGCGTCGGGTTCTACATGGATGTCAATGTTCGTCGCGCGCTGACCGAGGCGCTGTGTTTGCGAGGTGCTCGGAGGATGGTGACAGGTTGATCTATCGAGGAGCCTGATTCCACCACCAAAGCACTGGAAGGGCTTTCTTCACAGGCCATACCTGATCCAAAGTCTCGCCCTCAAAAAGCTCGCCGTTCTTCATGACGTATCCAATCGCATTTGTATTGCGAATATCAAGCAAGGGATCCTTGTCGAGAATCACCAGATCGGCAAATTTTCCAACCTCGAGACTTCCCATATCCTGTCCATATCCAATTGCTTCAGCTCCGTGTAGCGTGGCTGCTCTCAGCACTTCCATGCCGGTCATCCCGCCGCTTGCGAGCGCCCACAACTCCCATTGATATCCCAGACCAGGAAACTGTCCGTGGGCGCCCACGCAAACCTTGCCTCCGGCCCTGGCAATCTTTGCGGCTGCAGCTGCAATCCTCTGAAAGCTGTATTCACTGTCTTTGGGCCAGGCTCGGGGTGAGGTTTTGCGATCGACAAAATCCCCGGGAACGAAGCGGCGTGCTTTTATCAACTCTTGAGCTCCTATCCGGCTCTCGTAATAGGTCTCTGCCGTAGGACCACCTGAAGTAATTATGACGGTTGGCGTATAAAAGATGCCGCTCCTCGCCATGAGTTCGACCACATCTTTGTACAGAGGGGTTATCGAAAACGCATGCTCATTGCCGCTATATCCGTCAATCACATATCCCATACCAAGCTTGGAATCCATCTGGCCTTCGCCGGTCGGCATGATCTTGACAATCTTCGAAGCCTCCGCTAGCAACTGGCGCTGTCTGCGATTGCCAAGGAGATAGGCCTTTACCATTTTTGTTCTGTACAAATATCTGTACTTCTTCAGGATTCTGAGCGCCTGCTCAGTTGTTTTGAGGTCTTCTGTCCAGAAGATTCCCGGGCCAGTAGAGAAAGCACGAGGACCGAGAACATCGCCCGTATCGACCAGGTCCTGATAGGCAAACGCGTCATTGGTTTCCGTCTGAGGATCGCGGCCCGTAGTCACGCCGTAAGCCAGGTTCGCCAGGTAGTCCCAATTTTGCAGATCGAGCACGCCATCTCGCTGACTGTTCAACCAGTGATCGTGCGTATCTATAAAACCCGGAACGATCGTCTTACCTTTGACGTCGAAAATCTTTGCGCCGGAGGGGATCGCAATCGAGCCATGCTGCCCGATGGCCGAAATTCTGTTGTTCTTCACAACTATGTCTGCGTCATTGATCACCTCATCGCCCCGCATGGTGATGGCCTGCGCTCCTCGCAACACGATAGTGCCTTGAGGCTGTTTCCGAGGGCGCTCAATGTGGACGTCGAATCGTTCAACCCTCGACGGGGCGGGTTTACCGGTCGCTTCAAAAGAGATTGCGCTTACCGGCATGCGAAGGAAGGATGCTCCAGCCGACCACGTGACAGTCTTTCCTGAATCGCCCCATCCAAAATAGTCTACGCCTGTCTCCTCCGCGAGTTTCGCGACACGCACGTTTGGCGTGGTGACATTGACGTTTATATCGCTTGTGTTCTGGGGGATTTCCACAAGATAAAGCCGGCTGAACAGCACATGAAACATCACCAGCGCCCAATGCCCATCCGGACTGACGCGCATGTCATACGCCAGCGGCAACTCCCTTCCGCCGGCGCCGTTTGCCATGACTATCAAATGTGACTTTCGATCCGTGCCGTCCCATCGCATGGAGATTAATTCTCCAGAAAGATGACCATAAATCCGGTCCTTATCAGCACTGAACTGGAGGTGATGAATGGCCTTCCCGACAGCAATTACAGTCGAGGCGCCGCCGCCGGCTGGAATCCACACAATTTCCTGACCCGCCGGCGTATCGTAATCTGTGAGCGGTAAACTCCTTGGGTTCAGGCGTTGAACTTTGGTGTCCGCTTTCAAAGCGACGATCCGCGAGCCGTCCGGTGACCACGCCAGGTCCTTGTAGTAGGCCGACACTTGGGTAAGTTTTTGCGGCGCGCCTCTGCCGTCGCCTCGCACTTTCCAGACGTCTCCTCCCGTGATGCTCGACCATGTTACGTAAGCAATCCACTCGCCGTCAGGTGACCAGATCGGATGGTATTCTCCACTTTCACTATTTGTTACCCTTCGCGGCCGGCCGCCATGAATATCCTTTACATAGACACGTGCGAGCGCGGAGAAGACGATATGTCTTCCATCAGGAGATTGTGACGGGTTTTGAATGAGCCGCGCTCTTACGGGACCGTCCTCGGCGCGTTCAGGGTACGTCAGGGCAGGTCCAACATCCTGCGAAACCCGGGCAATGAAGGGAATTACCCTGGATTCTCCGTTGCTGATGTTGATGCGATTGATCTTCCCGTCGAAGGAGATGATTATCCCTTCTCCGTCCGGCGTAAAAGTATAGCCGGGCAACAGATCGCGGGAACTGTAGAGAAAAGACTCCAGATCGTCGCGTTGGACGGGGTACTTCAATAACCGCCCTTGATTCGTATTCAGATCGAGAATTTTCAATCCCGTTTCAGACTCCTGCCGCGTCGCATAAACCAACTTTGTCCCGTCGGGAGAAATTGCCGGCCCGAATGCGCCTCCTTTTTCGTGAGTAATTACAGTATCCAACCCAGTCCGCCGATCGAAGCGCGCGATTTGCCATACAGACAGGTCTGAAGGTCTTATCGGTCTTCCAGCTCGCTGCGCGTAATACAAATACCGTCCGTCACGGGAGGCTGCCGTACCCACAGCGTTGGTTGTTGGCGGACGCTGACCCGTGGTTTGTATTCCGGTCTCAACCTTCTTCTTTACATCGCCCGCCAAACTGTACATCCAGAGATCGAAAGTGCTCTTGGGGGTTGCGCGAGTGGCAAGCACGCCGTTCCCCTCAGGGGTCCAGATGGGGGAACAGAACATATGCTGCTCGTCCTGACTAAGCTTTCTGGGCTCTGAACCGTCAGCCTTGGCTACCCAGACATTTTCACTGCCGTCTCGATCGCTCAGGAAGGCGATCATCGATCCGTCGGGTGAGTAGCGCGGCTGGCCTTCGATCGCCATGCCACCCAGTAGGAGCTTTGCGTCGCCGCCCGTAATCGGCAGCGTGTAGATATCACCGATCATATCGAAGATGATCGTCCTGCCGTCGGGAGAAATATCCACCGACATCCATGTGCCTTCGTCGGTTGCAAACTCGATCTTTCTTTCCGGCTTGAGTGGAAGTGAATCCTGTCTGACATTTTGTCCTGTGATCGGACCGCAGAGCACGAGCCCAACCACCACGAGCAGGGCAACGATCCGACGTATCCCCAGATCGCACGACTTACTTATCAGATTAACGTTCACAACGATCACCAGACCTCTCTCATTACCGGGTGAACGCGAACTCTGGCCACGCTCGCCCGAAATAAGCTCAATTTACCACAACAGTTTTAATGCAAGTTGCATCGAACGGGGACCACCAATCTGGTAGAGCTGACTGATGCCGCCCAGCTGCCGGTTCAGCATGTTTGCCGCTTCTCCGAAGTTCTGCGCGTTCAGGTCTGTCGATATTGCGCCAAAATTGGGGTGGTTGAAGATGTTGAAGGCTTCCCAGCGGATTTGGAGCTTGAATGTCTCCGTCAGGCGAACCTCTCTTCGGGCAGCCAGGTCTATCTGCCATGAGCCCAAGCCTCTCACTTGATTGCGCCCCAGATTTCCCGATTGCCCTGCCGGTGCCGCAGTGAACGCACCTCTGTTGATCTTTCTTCCTCCGGGCACGGCCGGGGCATCTACATACCACGGCACATCAGCAACTACATTGGGACGCACAGCAATCAGTGAGAAGTCTACCGGATTGACAACGGTCCCTGAAGTAAGATCGACCGGGAGGGCCGTCTGTACCTGGAATCTTGTGTCAACTGACCATCGGCTGAGAATTGCATTGACCAAGGGAGCCTTCCACGGCGCCGGGATATCGTAGGTTATCGCCCCTGCAAGGAGATGACGGACATCGAAATCTGCATTCCCCCGTTGGGGGGATCTCAATGTACCTCCGAGAGAATCCTCGTCCAGAGCATGAGCCCAGGTGTAAGAAACCAGCGCCTGAATGCCTCGCGACAATCGCCGTTGGAATTGCGCCTGCAGCGCATGGTAATCCGAGGTGGCATGGTTATTGTGCAGTAATATACTGGTAAAGCTGGGATTCACTCCAACCAGATTCAGTTGGTCCTGATGTATTAGTCTCCGCCCGGCGGCGCCCACATACGATGCCGTCAGTGACTGGTTGTTGCCCAGTGACTGTTCCACAGAGATATTCCACTGCCAGGTGTAAGGAAGCTTCAGTGAGGGATCACTTATCTGTAAAGCGGGATACGGCGGCGTAAGATCCTCCCGGCCGAGAGGCCGTGCAGGCGGTGCTACCTGAGCCGGTGAGAGCGGGTAAGTGATGTTCGTGATATTTCGATTTGAGTTTCCGGCAAAACCGGCGGCACCGAGGCTATTTCCGGTATCATAGAAAAGGCCGAACCCGCCTCGCAGCACCGTCTCTCGGCCGGCATTTTCTCGTAGTTTGTATGCCACACCAATACGCGGCGCCAGGTTGTTATAGGTAGTCTGCCATTGACTTGTCCCAATCGGAGCTAACTGCATCGTGGCAAGATTGTCGACCTGAGTTACAGCCACGGGAACAAGTCCGGTTGCATCTGACGGCGGAGGGTTTACTTCCCAACGGAGGCCCAACGTCAGCGTCAAGTCCCGTGACACTCTCCAGGCGTCCTGACCATAAGCAGAGAAGTTTTCAATAACTGGTCTCGATGCTTTTGAGATGCGAACAAGACCGCTACTAGCTCTCGCCGCGAGTATTTCCTGGGCGGATAGAAAAGTCGTCTGTATAAAGTATGAATTCGCAGCGTAAACCGGAGTCAGTCTTCTGTAGTCCACTCCGAATTTGAGTTGATGCGAGCCCACGGTGTAGGAGAAGTTATCAATAACATTATACTGTCGTTGGCTGGATACGGCTTTCGGGATTAAGGTTAATACAGCAGCACCACCTGGGATTGCCAGGTTGACAAGCGCTTGAACCGTGTCGCTCGTGTCATATTGGGTGGGGATCAGCAGACTCCGCGGAACGGGAACCGCTCCACCGAAACTGTCTTGCGTAATCGCAGTTGTGCCGCCGTTATCGCTGTAGTTAAACCGAAACTCATTGCTGATTCCCGGTGTCAAGGCGGCTGTGGCCCCCAGCGTGATCGTTTGAGTATCTACTTTTGCAGACTGGATGCTGCTGAGATTATTAGGCGCAACCCTATTAAGTCCTTTTGAAGGTGCCTTGTTATATCTCCCGAACACCGACAGCTTATCGCTGACTGTATGGTCTAAACGAATGCTGGTAGCGTCCAAACTGGACGGATCGGAATACGTCGCAACAAACTCCGCCAGGCCATTACCGAGGTCTCGTCCATTTGGCAACGGGAAAGAATTCAAGATCGGCTGCATTGCAGCCGGCGCCTGCTGCCGCAGTGCCAACGTCGGTACACGCGTCAGAGCAAACTTCGGCAAGCGCAGCCGCAATCCTTCATAAGAAAAGAAGAAAAACGTGCGGTTTTTGCCACTCCACACCCTGGGACCGCCCTCTCCAATGCGCGGCAGGAGTACGGGTCCACCGAGTGTGGCCCCAAAGTCATTCTGCCTCATCGGAGGTTTGACCTGGCGCGTCCGGTTGGCAAACCAGTCGTTGGCGTCCAAGATCTCGTTCCTCAGGTAATCGAATGCCGACCCGTGGAACTCGTTAGTGCCAGAACGGGTCGAGATGGATATCTGGCCACCAGGTTGCCGACCATACTCGGCCCCATAGGTTGAGGTCTGGATCTGAAATTCCTGCATTGCATCAACTGAGACCAGACTCTGCGTAGTACCAAAAGCTGTCAAACCCGGAAGATTGCCGGCTGCTGGCTGGCCGGAAGCATTGGAGCCTGGTGACGCCCCGACATTGGCACTGACACCATCTACCATAAACGAGTTGGAACCGGCACGGGAGCCATTGACACTGAACTGTCCGCCATTAAGGCCTGACGCTGGCACCGTCACCACTCCCGGAGTCAATGTGATCAAGGACTGAAAACTCCGCCCATTCAGCGGAATATTCTCCACAAACTGTCGATCCACGACCGTCGACACCGCCGGCGATTCGTTAATCAGCGGCGCTTCGCTGGTTACTTGCACCGTCGCGCTGACATCACCGGCCTTCAACACAATCTTAAGTGCCTTTTGGTCGCCAACGTTGAGCACGATGTTCTTGAACTGCACCACCCCAAAACCAGCGCGCCTCGTTGTCACGATGTAGGTGCCTCGTTGAAGTAGTGAAATTGCGAAGTAGCCCTGATCGTTTGTCGTTGCTTGACGCTCCAGGGAGGTGGCTGCATTCAATACGTTAACGCTGGCTCCGGGCACGACCGCGCCGCTCGCATCTTCGACTGTGCCGCTGAGAGTTGCCGTGGCACTCTGGCTCAGCACCGGGGGCAGTAGCCAGGAGGCAGGAGCCAGGAGAAGAAATGCCAACAATGAAGAACGAAAAGCTGCTTTGCTAACTCCGCAATCCGAAATTTGCAATCCAAAATGCCAGTGGCCTACCATGGGTTTATCCTCCTGGATACCAGCGATCAGAATTCAAGTCCGAACCGTGCAACTGCTTTGGTCTTGCCATGACAGCGGCGCACTACCGTACCGGCGCCTCGAAATGGAATCCCATTGAGCTGCGTCTCTTCGCAGAAACCTCTCAAAACTGGGCTGGTGAGCCTCTGGACATTTATCA
>JBDTUW010000066.1:0-11108 GCA_040007555.1 Acidobacteriota bacterium
AATCCTTCCTTCAAACGCAACGGGAGATGCCGTAAAGGTCGCGGGCTTGGGGACGCGCGCACCCTCGTATTTGACCTCGCCTGTTCTGACGTCCAGACAGGTCAGCAAACCGCGATCGGTCATCAGGTAAACGTAATCGCCATAAAGAATCGACGAAGGCGTGTAGCCGGTGCCTCGATCTCGCTGCCAAACCACGCTACTGGTATCGGTGAGATCGCCGCTTCCTCCCAACGTGATCGCGACGGCTCGCTTCACCGGGTGCGCTGCCGAAGCGACGACAATCCCATGACCCACAAGCGGTGTCGCGACGGTCCAGCTTTGTGTGCCTTTGCATCGCCAGAGCTCTTTTCCAGTAGCCGGATCATATCCAGCGATGTACTGGCTCCCACTGGCGATAAGCTCAACTCGCCCTGGACCCCGAGCAATAACTGGTGTCGACCAATTGATATCGACTTTGCGCGGCGCCCTCCATAGTTCCCGGCCAGTGCCTTTGTCGAGCGCGACAATAAACGACTTCTCTCCGGTGTCTTCGTCGCACTGCACTATCAGACGATCTTCGTAAAGCAGCGGCGACGCGCCTGTTCCCATTCCCTGCGTCGCAATTCCGCCAAATGATTTCTTCCAGATGAGCTTGCCCGCAAAGTCGTAACTATAGAGACCCTCTGAGCCAAACCAGACGTAGACGTAGCGTCCATCAGTTGCCGGGGTGGCATCGGCGTAGGTGGCCTTACGATGCCGGTCATCAAAGACGCGACCCTGATAGGCGATTCGCTCCCAGAGCATCTTCCCGGTTCGACGGTCAAGACAGAGGACCTTGAGGGTATGCTCACGGTTGCCGGCAACGCTGTCGGGATGCACAAACTCCTCGTTGCCCAGCATGTGTTTTGGAGGCTTTGCGCCTGCAATTGCTTCGCCCTCGAACGAAGTCGTGAGAAAGACCTTGTCGCCCCAGACAATCGGCGAGGAATGCCCGCGGCCCGGAATCGCAGTCTTCCATTTCACATTCTTCGTCGGGCTCCACTCCGTGGGTAGCCCCGTCTCCGCGGAGATGCCCTGGCTGTCAGGCCCACGCCAGCCGGGCCAGTTAGCGGTCTTCGCGGCCGTCGTTGTCGGAAGCTTTCGCGCCGCCCTCGTGATTGAGAAAAACGTCGGGGCGGATAGCACGGACGCAATTGCAAATGCTGCGATGAGCCATCGAACAGGCCCGATTACCTTGGTCATTATCACGCTCCACCAATCGTCGCTTCGGGAACGAGCAATGTTGGCGCGGCAGTCGCGCCAAGCTTAAAGGTCAGATCGTTTCCGACCATGACAACGTTCTTGAGCATCTTGAGCACGTTGCCGGCAATCGTTATCTCCTGAACCGGATGAGTAATCTCACCATTCTCGATCCAGAACCCGATGGCACCACGCGAGATGTCTCCGGTGACGTTGTTAACACCGAACCCGTTGAGTTCGGTCAGGTATAAACCATTCCTGACACTCTTCACAATCTCTTTCGGATCACTTCTGCCTGGCTTCATGAAGAGATTAGTGGAACCGACTCCAGGCAATGACTGATAACTTCGAATCGCGTTGCCGGTTGGGGAGAGATTGAGCCTGCGTGAGGAATACGAATCGCAGACATAATTCCTGAGCACGCCCTTCTCGACCACGGTCACCTGTGAAGACTTGACACCCTCGGCATCAAATGGCCGCGATGCTGGTCCATCAACAATGGTCGCATCGTCAACCACGGAAATCAGGGGCGAGGCGATCTCTTCACCGATTCGACCCGCGAGAAAGGATGCCTTGCGATAGACACTCGCACCCGAAACCGCGCTGAATATCAGATCGACCAGCTCGCTCGAGACCTCAGGTGAAAACACCACCGGGATCATCTGCGACTTCACCTTCCTGCCACCCAGCCTCTTCGTGACCCTTCTCCCGGCTTCTTCACCCACGGACCTGGGCGTGTCCAGCTTGTTGAAATAACGGTTGAACGTGAACCACCCATCGGTCTGTTTGACTCCATCCTGTTCAGCCAACAGCCGAACCGACATGCTGGCGGAGGTAGTTTGATATTGACCGACAAAGCCATCTGAGTTGGCCAGGATGATTTGACTGCGCGAGTCGTTCCAACCCGCGCCATTGGAGTTGGTGATACGTTTGTCGAACTTCAGGCCCGCGTCCTCCGCCTCGCGAACCAGTTCGATCTTCTTCTCGGTCGGTATCTTCGCGAGGGATTCGTCGTACATCATGAGACGGCCATCAAACACGCCGAGCTTTTCCTTTGGAGCCAGTCCGTTGTATTGATCGGCATTTGACACTTTGACGATCTCCATCGTCTCGCGGACAAGATCCCTGACCGCTCGATCGGCAAAATCCGTGGTAAACGTCAAAGCAGTGGCGCCGTTCTTAAACACCCGCAGTCCCATGCCTTTGCTGATTGACTGCTCCAGTTTTTCGATCCGGCTCAGCCGCAGCGTTGTGCTGAAACGCGAGCTGCTGACGAGATAAACATCGCATGCGTCAGCACCCTGCTTCTTCAATGCTGCGACAAGATCGACGGCCAGATTTCGATAGTCGTTGGTCATATGCTCTCCCCTTTCAGTTGCTCAATCACCAGCCTTGCCGCCTCGAACCTTCGTCCCGCCGACCGTGATCTCAGAGACTTTGACGGTTGGAGTGCCCATGCCCACCGGGACGCTCTGCCCGTTTTTGCCGCAGGTCCAGCCGCCGTCAGTGAACTCGAGATCGCTTCCGACCATCGCCACCTTTGTCATGACGTCCGGTCCATTGCCGATCAGCGTCACGCCTTTGACTGGAGCGGTAACCTTGCCGTTCTCGATCAGATACGCCTCCGAGACACTGAACGTAAAATCACCTTTTGTGATATCAACCTGCCCCCCGGTGAAACGCTTTGCATAGATTCCCCGGCTGGTCGATTTGATGATCTCTTCGGCCCCATACTTACCGGGTCTGAGGTAGGTGTTTGTCATGCGGGGCATCGGCGCGTAGTTGTACGCCTGCCGCCGACCGTTGCCGGTGCTCTTGACGCCAAGCTGTTTGGCACTAATCCGGTCGTTCATGTAGCCGCGCAGAATTCCGTTCTCGATAAGAACCGTGGATGTGGGGAGATTGCCTTCATCGTCAATGTTGATCGATCCGCGCATGTTCTCGAAGAGTCCCTCGTCAACCACCGTGCATTGTTCCGATGCAACCTTCTCCCCAATTCGACCGGAGTAATTCGCGAGTTTTTTGTAATTGAAATCGGCTTCGAGTCCGTGGCCAACGGCTTCGTGAAGCAGCACTGCGCTCTCTGCGGGCCCGAGAACGACGGTCTGCGGGCCCGCCTCAACTTCCTCGGCCTTGAGATTGACGACAGTCACTCTTGCGGCTTCGCGCGCGATCTCGGCCGCCTTGCGCTTCTTTGCAAAGTACTCGAGCCCGATACGACCGCCGGCGAGGTCGTACCCGCTCTCGCGAGCGCCGCCATCCTCTGCAAAACAGGTGGTGGCAAACATGAACATCGGCTGTGAGTCCTGCCACGACACGCCGTCGCTATTGGCATAGGCGAGATGCTTTACTTCGTCACTGAAGTTGACATTGACGCGAATGATCTTCGAGCTGTATGCCTTGGCTGCTTCGTTCGCTTCCTTGATGTAGACCAGCTTGCGAGAAAGCTCGGCGGTGGTCGCCGGTTCCGACACGGGATAGAGATTTTTCGGTCGAAGCTCGGTAATCGCCTTGATCTTGGCGCGTGCGGTGCGGTCAGCCGCGATCGATGCGGCCGCAAGCGCCGCCTCGAGCATCTTCTCGATGGTTAGCTCCTCCGAGAAGGCAAACCCGACTTGATTGCCCTTGATCGCGCGAATTCCCACTCCCTGAACGATGCCGCGCCTCGCCGATTTGACGATGTCTTCCTCGAATGAGAGTGACGACGAGACACGATACTCAAAGAAGACATCGGCGAAACCTGCGCCCTTTGAGAGCGTCGCAGTGAGCAGCCGGTTGATCTCAGATTTACTGACTTGAAAATACGTCTCGAGAACACCCGAATTCACCGGGGCCGGCTCACCCTTGACCACCGAGTTGACCCAGCGATCGCTCACGGCAAGCGCGGCGAGTGACATCGAGCCACTGGCGACGAAGTCTCTTCTCTTCATTGAGGCATTTCCTTTCGGTTGTAATCACTTACAAAAACTTGTATCAGTCCCGGATAGGTATCCCGCCGCAGTGCAGGGGTAAACCGGCGACAAGTGAGTGGAGAACCTGTGCCATCCTCCGGTCGTACACGGTTTCTGGCTAACTGCCCAGGATCTTCACCCCGGATTCACAGGGAGGCTTTCCCTGGCAAAGACGCATCGGAGTCTGAAGCCGGGGGGCACAATAACGCGCGTCCTGCACTGAATGGTTGTGCTATAACTGAGCCAGAAAAGTCGTGATCTTGGGTTGAATTCAGGCTCATTTTTTTCTCACAGCGATCTCACAGGCGATATGGACAAGGAAGAGAACACCTTATACGAATTCGGTCCATTCAGGCTGGACCTGGTCGAGAAGGTGCTTTGGCGTGAAGGCGGCTCGGTATCCTTAACGCCAAAGGCATTTGATACTCTCGTCGTGCTTGTCGATCGGCGGGGGCATCTGGTGGAGAAAGACGAACTCATCAAACAACTGTGGCCCGACAATTTCGTCGAAGACAACAGCCTCTCTCAAAACATCTACCTCCTGAGAAAAGCCCTCGGCGAGGATGCGCACGAACAACGATTCATTGAGACCGTGCCCCGGCGCGGCTACCGGTTCATTGCAGATGTCAGAAAAGTCGAACGGATACCTGCATCAGCGGCTCCAACAAAGAGCGATGAGCGACCATTGGTCGAAGGTTCCGGCAGCGAAACGCACGCGGATAGCGAGCCGCCTCCCGTGAAGCCGCATATCTCGATTCGTTCGCTGCCCCCGGTGAGATACGTCGGCGTCATTCTTTTGATAGTGGTGCTGGCGCTCGGAAGTCTCTGGCTTCTGCGTGAAAGAGCTCCATTGGCGCAGGCAAGCTCAGCGCCGCGTGCAATTGCAGTGCTGCCGCTCAAGCCACTTGGCGCGCTTGGGATGGAGAGCCGTGACGAACACCTCGGCCTCGGAATCACCGATGCCATCATCGCTAAATTCAGTAATCTAACTCAGGTATCGGTGCGGCCGACGAGCGCCATCTATAAGTTCGCGGGTTCGGCGTATGTGCTGTCAAAGGTGGGGGAGGAACTGCGTGTCGACGCGATTCTCGAGGGTACGGTCCAGCGCATCGACGATCGGGTGCGCGTGACGGTTCAACTGATCGATGTTCGCAGCGAACAGCCGCTCTGGGCCGAGCGCTTTGACGAAAAGTTCACCAACGTCTTCGCGCTTCAGGACGCCGTTTCCGAGCAGGTGGCGCGCGCGCTCAGCCTCAGGCTGACAAGCGACGAACGGAAGCTTCTCGCCCGTCGGTATACAAACAACTCCGAGGCGTATCAGGCCTATACCCGCGGGCTATTCTTCTGGAACAAGCGCACGGAAGACGGTTTGACGCGCAGCATCGAATACTTCAAGGAAGCGATCGAGAAGGACCCGAACTACGCGCAGGCGTGGGCGGGTCTTGCTGATACGTACGCTATCATCGGATATCTCGGATACAAGGTTCTTCCGAACAAGGAGGCGTTCGAGAAAACGCTCGAAGCGGCCAACCGCTCTCTTGAGATCGACCCGACCATGGCGGAAGCCCACATCGCGCTCTCGGTGGTCAAGGCCTATCGCGATAACGATCTGCATGGAGCTGAAGAGGAAGCGAAGAAGGCGATCTCGCTAAAGGCGAACTTTGCGACGGCGCACCATCGCTACTCCATCTACCTCCGCGATCAGGGACGATTGAATGAGGCCTTGCTCGAGATTCAGCTCGCGCACGAACTCGACCCGCTGTCTCTGACGATTGGGAGCAATCTGGCATACATTCTCTATCTTCAGCGAAGCTATGATGAGGCGGCCGAGCATTGTCAGAAGGTGCTTGAAACCGAATCGGATTTCTTTCAGTCCCTGATTGCGCTGGGAATGACGTGGCAGCAGAAGCTGAAATACAAAGAGGCGATTGCGCTGCTCGAGAAGGTTCGCGAGCAGAGCCGCGGCCGCGCCGGCGTTTACTACAATGCTCTCGAGACGCTCGGACACGCTTATGCTGTCTCGGGAAGGCGAGAGGCAGCGAGGAAGATCATCTCGGAGCTCAATGCATTCCCTGAAGACAAGGACGATACGATCTATCATCAGGCGCTTGTCTACGCCGGGCTTGGTGAGACAAACAAGGCGTTTGAGCTGCTGGAGGAAAATGCGAAGACATGGTCTCTGCCTCCAGTCACGCTAAGACTCGATCCACGCTTCGACAATCTCCGCGCAGATGCCCGATACGGAAAACTCATGAAGAAGAAGTTCGGCGGAGGGTAGCCGATGTTGGATTTTAGAATTTGGATTTCGGATTGGGATTGGGGATTGGGGATTGGGGCTCCCGCTCTCCGCGCCTCCGCATTAAACCTCTTCGCATTCGGTATATTCCAGAAATGAGCAATCAGGTTTCATTGATCACAGGTGCCTCGAGCGGAATCGGACGAGCGCTCGCCCTGGAGCTTGGAAAGGACGGGGCGCGTCTGGCGATTGCGGCACGACGGCGTGACCTGCTCGACGAACTTGCAACGGAGACCGGCAAGCCTGCGCAGGATATTCTCGTCTCTACCTGCGACGTTGCCAGCCAGAAGAATGTCAAGGAGACGGTCGCTGCTGCCGTCGAGCGCTTCGGTCGCATCGACCTCGCCATCCTTGCCGCTGGCGTGGGCGGCAAGACAAACCCGCTGAAGTTTCACGCAGGCGCGATCGAGAACCTGATCTCCATCAACCTGCTCGGTGTCGCATATTGTCTGGAGGAGTTGATTCCTCTCATGTTGCGACAGGGTGGCGGGACGATCGCGGTTATCTCAAGCATTGCCGCAGACCGTGGGATCCCGGATTCTGCCGCATACTGCGCGTCCAAGGCTGCGGTGTCTACGCTCTGCGAAGGTCTGCGAGGGACACTGCGGAAGCACAACGTTCGCCTCGTAACGATCGAACCCGGCTATGTCCGTACAGCCATGACGGAGGGTTTCAAGCGGATGCCGTTTGTCATGGAAGCAGACGAGGCCGCGCGATTAATCCTGCGCAGGATCAAGCGGGGCGATCGCGTTATTCGCTTCCCGCTTCTGCCTTCGCTCTTCATGAAGCTGGTGAGGCTCGTTCCCAACGTCCTCTTTGACGCGGCCACTGGTGGAAAGACAATCAGCTGAAAATCAAATGAGCAAACGACAGTCTTATTCCTCAGGCGTCAAGTGGGAGACGATCGTCGGCTACTCGCGGGCCATTCGCGTCGGCGATCAGATATTCGTCACTGGCACGACGGCGACCGACGAGAGCGGCGCGATCGTCGGCGCTGGTGATGCGTACGCGCAGACCGTTCAGGTCATCCGCAACATTGAAAAGGCACTCAAGGCTCTCGGCGGGAGCCTTGATAATGTGGTTCGGACCCGCCTCTTTGTGACTGACATCTCCCGCTGGGAGGAGTACGGCCGCGCACACGGTGAGTTCTTTCACGAGATCCGCCCGTGCGCGACGATGATCGAAATCAGCCGGTTGATCGATCCAGCCATGTTGATCGAGATTGAGGCCGATGCGATCGTCGAGTAGCTTCTCGACACTGTTCGCGAGGACCAGAGCGCGTCTCTGGAAACGCGCAACCCTGGGATGGCTGACGCCGCTGTCCCTCCTGCTTGCCTGCGTTGCGCTGCAGCGGCTCGCAGGTTTTCAACCCGGCTTTGTGGAGCGTTTCTACAGCCGCGGCCTTTATTTCTACCTCGGGCGCGGTATCTCACAAATCAGCCGTCCGTTCACGTTCTCGCTAGCGGAAGTCCTGATGGTCGCGCTTCCCCTGGCCGGACTGGTGCGTGTTCTGGTTCAGACTCGTCGCGACCTCGAGCGGGGCACTCGCCATGGGCGGATATTTCTCGCGCGGGCGCGGGATCTGCTCTGGTTTAGCGCGGTCTTCCTCGCGCTATTTCTCGTGTTGTTCGGCTTTAATTACCAACGGCTTCCACTGCGGAAGGGTCTTGATCTCAGCGAACGCACGGCAACTACGGTCGAATTGGAGACGATGGCGATCCATATCATCTCCGAAATCAATCGAAACTTCATGGATGCGGGAGGAACCGATACCTCCCCGCCGCGGAAAACGGAGAATCTTGATCGCAACAGACTCTTCAATTCCATCGAGGCCGCGTTCCAATCAACAGGGCTTCTGAAAGAGGCCGCTCAAGGCGGGTTCGCGGCACCAAAACCCGTATTCTTCTCTCGTCTCCTCAGTAGTGCCGGTATGGCCGGAGTCTATTCGCCGTTCACAGGAGAACCTAATTACAATGTCGCACAGCCGGCAAACGAGCTCGCCTTTTCCGTCGCTCACGAGAAAGCACACCAGCGGGGATATGCACGAGAAGACGAAGCGAGTTTTATCGCATTTGTCGTCTGCATCAGGGCTGACGATCCCTACGTTCGCTATTCCGGGTTTCTTCGCGGATTGCGAGTCCTGACTCCATTGCAGGAGGCGATACCTGGCGAGCGCTACCAGAAGATCATTGCCGCGTTGAGCCCGGGAGTGCGCGCAGACCTTCAGGCCGGCGCTGAGTTTTGGCGACGCGCTCGCAGTGTCCGATTGGGAAATGTCGCAGAGCGGGCGAATAACACCTATTTGAGAGCCAACAGCGTGCGGTCAGGCGTCCGCAATTACGGCGAGGTGGTTTCGTTGATTATCGGTTACTACCTCACTTATCCTCCGGGTTGAGCTGGCCGGTTGAAGCTGGAAGGAGTATTTTCCCGGATGACTATGACTACGGAAGCGCCCCGCATCCAAGCCGACACTATGACGCGTCTCAAGGAGGCGATTCGACGCGCTCAGGAGCACGTACTCGAGCAACAGAACCTTGAAGGCTTCTGGTGGGCCGAACTTGAAGCTAACGTGACGCTCACCGCTGAGTACGTCATGCTGCACACAATTCTTGGGAGCAGCCGCCACCGGCAGCTTCAGCAAGCGCGGCGATATCTGCTCAGGGAACAGCGCGCCCACGGTGGGTGGGAGCTGTTCTTCGGTGACGGAGGCGACCTCAGTACTTCTGTCGAGGCTTACTTTGCGCTCAAACTGACGGGCGAGACCTTTGATTCAGAGCCGATGCTCCGGGCGCGTGAGTTCATTCTCAAGCGTGGTGGATTGACACGAGCGCGAGTCTTTACGAAGCTTCACCTCGCGCTGTTTGGCGCCTATCCCTGGGCAGGAGTCCCGCTGCTTCCGCCCTGGTTCGTCCTGCTGCCGACCTGGTTCCCGTTCAATATTTACGAGATGGCGAGCTGGGCCAGGTCTTCAACAGTCCCGCTGTTGATCGTCTGTGATCGCAAGCCCATCCACAAAACGGACACCGACGCCGACGAGCTCTTTGCTGAAGGAAGCCGCGCCGGTGCTGATTTCCGCTTGCGCAACACCGAAGGAACGCTCTCAGGCGCCTTCTTTATCGGCCTCGATCGCCTGCTCAAGTTTGCCGACAAGTTGGGTTTTGTCCCATTCCGGCAAAGAGCAATCGAAAGAGCTGAACGATGGATCATCGAGCGCCAGGACCCTACGGGTGACTGGGCAGGCATCATTCCCGCCATGCTCAACTCGATACTGGCGCTGCATGTCCTGGGATACCCCGTAGACCACCCATGCGTGAAACGCGGACTCGAAGCCATCGATCGGTTTGGAATCGAAGACTCAACAGGGGTGGGCATGGAGGAAGCCAACAATTTCCGCCTCCAGCCCTGCATTTCGCCAACCTGGGATACGGCACTCGTGCTGACAGCCCTTGTCGATTCGGGGATGAGTCCCGATCATCCGAGGCTGAAACAGGCAGGAGACTGGCTGCTCTCGCAACAGATTTTTCGCTATGGCGACTGGTCCATCAAGAATACCAGTGGTAAGCCCGCTGGCTGGGCATTTGAGTTTGCAAACGATTGCTATCCCGATGTCGATGACACCGCGGCGGTGGTCATGGCCCTGCTCAGCTTGAAACTAGATGATGAGAGTGCAAAGCAGGAGGCGTGCCGGGCGGCGGCTGAGTGGGTTCTCAGCATGCAATGCCGTCTCGGGGGTTGGGCAGCCTTCGACATCGATAACACCCAGGAGCTCTTCAATCGCATGCCTTATGGTGACTTGAAGGCCATGATTGACCCACCAACAGCTGATCTCACGGGGCGCGTCCTGGAGATGCTTCGTTACCTCGCTGATCATTTGAAGAGGGATCTCATCCCCAGGCAAGACCGCGACCGGGCGACCGACTTCCTGCTAACACTACAGGAAGGCGACGGATCATGGTGGGGCCGGTGGGGCGTCAACTATATATACGGAACATACCTCGCCATTGTGGGGTTGCGCTCAGCCGGCTTCGCTTCGGATCGAGAAGAGATCGGGCGTGCGGGAGCCTGGCTCCAAGCTGCGCAGAATGAAGATGGCGGATGGGGCGAGACGTGCGCCAGCTATTCGAGACCCGAGTTGCGAGGGCAGGGCCCGAGCACCGCATCTCAAACCGCCTGGGCTCTGATCGGTCTTATGGCGAGCGGCGATCGCGAGTCGAAGTCGGTTTCGAGGGGCATTGAGTATCTGATCGAGCGGCAGGGACCGGACGGAGGATGGCCCGAGCGGGAATTCACGGGCACCGGCTTCCCCGGCCATTTCTACATCAACTATCATCAATACCGTGTCCAGTTCCCACTGACAGCTCTCGGCCGGTTCCTTAGGGATACTGAACGACGGGCAGATTAGACGTCGGAATAAACAGACGCCCACGTAGCGCAATTTAGGCAAATTGCGCTACGTGATGGCGCGGCTTCCAGCGCTTGTTTCATAGAGCGTTTGGGAAGGTCGCGCCTGCAGGAGGTGGATGTTATACTCCGCATATGATTTTTCGGGTTCAATGGCTGATCACCATTGTTGCCGCTATTTGCGTTTCGGCGATGATGATGATGCTGGTGCGTGGCGAGGCTCAGTCTCCGGTTCAGTCCCC
>JBDTUW010000067.1:0-11098 GCA_040007555.1 Acidobacteriota bacterium
GCGCTTGCGGTTGGTGGCCGTGAGGCAAAGCGCGCCTTCGAGGCGATGATGGAAATGAAGAAGATCGACGTCGCCGCCATCGAGGCAGCGCGGCGAGGCTGACCTGAACCCGAGCCGGCGGTGCTGCATATCCACGGTGGCGGATATATCGCCGGATCTGCGGCCGATAGCCGGCGGGACATTCAAGAGCTGGCGGCGAGCGTTCCCGCCGCTCGGTCCAACGATTTGCTCGGCTGGAGTTGCGTTGCTATGAAGTGCCCGCCAAGGGTTGATGTGGCGCGGGCGCACCTCGCAATAGCCCCTCCGTGCTCAAGTCTTCGTCTACGTCTTCCCAGTGAATGCCATAGCCGCCACCTATGATTCGCCAATTCTGCCGTTGCTCGACTGTCGCGTTCAACAAACGTGGATACCACGCAAGAGGAACTGAAATCGTTCTGCCATCGACCAAGCGCACGCTCAGCGCATCTTCAGTTACGTCGACCTCTGCGACACGCTCATCGGCCGCCAATGCTAAAATACCCATTCCACGCCTCCAACAGGTCTGATTGATGTTCTCGGATCAATCGCTCAAGCTGCCGCAACTCCCTTGCCGGAAACCCAAGATTACGCGCCAAAGAGACAGGATTCAACCAAAACTTAGCTGACAAAAGGTCACGGTCAATATGAACATGCGGCGGCTCATTCGGGTCATGGCTGTAGAAGTAAATGCGGTATTGACCTGTTCTCAGAACCGTCGGCATGGAGTGGCATTCCACCTGAATATCACGCCAGCGCCGAAATGTGTGAAGGAAGTTTTGCCACAGGATTGCCACAACGATTAGCACGCAAGTTTCCGTTGACGAGGATTGATAGTGCGCCTACAGTTCGGTGCACGGCTATTCCGCGACATTCCGAATCTTGATACTCGAAGGGGGGTATGAAAGAGATTCGCATTGCACTTCTGGCATTCTCTCTCTCATTCACACTTGTTCAAATTCTGATGCCAAACAGTTACTCTTCCGCGCGCGGAAAGGTGGGTGCTGGACAACAACCCGAGCTGCCAACAATGCGGCTCGTCTTCGGCATAGCCACCAATATGGGTGCGCGATCTTTCATGACTGCGGTTGGTGCCAACGGGGTCGAGGCGCCGGTTGAAATGCCATACGGGTTCGTCGACGGAGAGTTCTCCCCTAATGGAACTTCCATAGCATTCGAAAACTGCGGTGATCGTTACCACAAGCCTTTCGGGATTTACGTCGTAAACCCGGTAGATCGCACGAGCCGTATGGTGGCGCCTATGACGAGCAAGACCTGTGTCGACGTGCGGTGGGCACCCGAAGGAGAGCGCTTGTCATTCGTCGATCCGGACAATCGGCGTCTCTACATAATCAACCTTGCCTCCAAAGAGGTGAGCCCACAGACAAACCCTGAAGTGGGCCAGCACTGGTGGAGCCCTCGTGGAGATGAGATCGTTTTCGACCGCGGGAGAGGTGGGAAACGGGAGCTTTTTATCACTGACTTGCAGGGAGACGAACGGCAGTTAACCCACCTGAAGGACTTCAACAACGTCGAGACTTGGTCGCCCACCTGGTCTCGCGACGGGAGCGGGATAGCATTCATCGTCGGTGCGGCAGGCTTCCATACCATTGCTCCTGATGGCACTAATCTGAAGAGGCTTGAAGGTACTTCGAGAGGGTACGTGCCTCGATGGTCAAGTGACGGCGAATGGTTGCTCTTCAAAAGCGGTGATCAGCTCATGCAGATCCGTAAGGATGGAATGGGTCTTAAGGTAACGGGGCAATTACCACAAATCTTTTCCAGTTTCTCGCTCAACTGAAGAAGGAGTTCAGACCAACGATCACAGAGAGGGACGCGATGGTGGCGCTTGGGATGCGGACCTTATTATTTTTTGGCGCGGCACTCACAACCGCTGCTGAATCCCGCCGATAGACTAAACGCAGGTAGACTTGCGTTTAGCTACACCAAACGGCATCATAATGGCGTATGGTAAGACGTCACTTTTGGATTGACAGAGTTGAGCGCGAGTGGAGCCGGCGCTCCATTCTCTGGTTGCGGGGCGTGCGTCGCGTGGGAAAGACGTCGCTGGCACAGTCCCTCGCTGGTGTCGAGTATTTCGACTGCGAACTGCCGCGGGTCCGGCGGGGCATGGAAGACGCCGAGGCCTTCTTGCATGCTCTGCGTGGCAAACGTGTGGTCCTCGACGAAGTACATCGATTGCCCGATCCCTCCGAATTGCTCAAGATCGGCGCCGACCACTTTCCAACTGTCCGCATCCTGGCCACGGGGTCGTCGACGCTCGGCGCAAGCAGCCGTTTTCGCGACACGCTTGCTGGCCGCAAGACGGAACTGTGGCTCACCCCAATGATCGACCTGGATCTGGCTGACTTTGGCGACGCCAGTCTCCCGCATCGGCTGCTGCATGGCGGCCTCCCGCCTTTCTTCCTATCGCCGGAACCGCCCGAGCGCGATTTCCAGGAATGGATGGATGCCTACTGGGCGAAGGATATCCAGGAACTCTTCCGCCTGGAGCGCCGCGCTTCCTTCCAGCGATTCCTGGAACTTCTCATGGTCCAAAGCGGCGGCATTTTTGAAGCAACCAGATTCGCCGCGCCATGCGAAGTCAGCCGCACGACGATCACTAACTATCTTGCCGTTCTCGAAGCCACCTCAGTGGCCCTGGTGCTGCGACCGTTCAGTTCCCGCCGCAGCAACGAGATCATCGCCGCCCCCAAAGTCTATGGCTTCGATACCGGCTTCGTCTGCACCTACCGCGGCTGGTCTAGTCTGCGGTCCGACGACCTGGGCCATCTCTGGGAACACTACGTCCTCAACGAACTCACGGCTCAACTTCAGACCGCCGCTTTGCGTTATTGGCGGGACAAGCGAGGTCACGAGGTGGACCTGGTCTGGGCACCGCGCGGGAAGAGCCCAACAGCCATCGAATGCAAATGGTCCGCCCGCGATTTCGATCCAGCGAACCTGCTGGTCTTCGCCCGCATTTATCCCAAGGCGACATTGCTGGTGGCGACGCCCGACGCCCAGCCTGCCTTTACTCGAAACTACAGCGGCGTGGAAGTGCACTTCCTGACCCTCAACAGCCTCATCGCACGCATTGCAGGCAGATAATGCAAAACGGAATCTTGTCGGAGGTTGACCGGAAGTCTGTGGATTCACAATGTCGTTCTTGCGCGACATCCTGCTGGCGTGATTGGCAAATTCTGAGGTGGGCCTCGAATGAGGCCAGTTCGTCAGCGTGAAGTTCCCCGTCCAGGTAGAACGACATCCGACTCTGAATGTCTTCGCACTTCTCCATACTTACTACTCAACTCGGAGACCATCAGTGAGGATCACACGTGCAGTGCTGAATCATTCCCTCGCAATTCTGGGCCAATTCGGCCCTTCGCCTGGAATAAACCGACGTCTGCCGTGTTATACATATTGAAGACAGAGGGCTTCCGGCGCGATGGACGTGTCTATCATCAAGTCAACTCCCGCGATTTGCCGAAGACGAGGCGTTTTGCGTCATGATGAATAGACGATAGTGTTGCCCGGCTACCCAGGGATTTTCATCCGCTGGACTACTGTGCCACCAATCACATTGAAAGCTGACGGACTTTCGGTCCGACCAAGGAGAAGTCGATGAACAAGAGCCTGAAGATGTTGCTCGCCGCCCTTGCGGTCGCGGCAGTCTCGTCTTTGACAACATCTGAAGTCAGAGGCCAGGGGCAGCCGATGTCCAACCAGTCCTGGTGGCCTGACCAACTCGACCTGACCCCACTTCGGCAGCACTCAGCTCAGTCCAACCCGATGGGGGAGAGCTTCAACTATGCCAAGGAGTTTGCAAAACTCGACCTTAACGTCGTGAAGCAGGACATCAAGAAGGTGCTGACGACCTCGCAGCCCTGGTGGCCTGCCGATTACGGCAATTATGGGCCGCTATTTATCCGAATGGCATGGCACAGTGCGGGCACCTACCGTGTGGCGGACGGGCGCGGTGGCGCCGGTGGCGGTCAGCAGCGGTTTGAACCGCTCAACAGCTGGCCGGACAATGGGAACCTCGACAAGGCGCGACGGCTGCTCTGGCCGATCAAGCAGAAATATGGCCAGAGGATATCCTGGGCCGACCTCATGGTCTTGACCGGCAATGTCGCTCTTGAGGCGATGGGTTTCAAGACCTTCGGCTTTGCCGGCGGGCGCAAGGACGACTGGGTAGCTGACGTAGTTTTCTGGGGGCCCGAGAAGAAGTGGCTCGCCGATGAGCGCTACAGCGGCAACCGCAATCTTCAGAATCCGCTCGCCGCGGTGCAGATGGGCCTGATTTATGTCAATCCCGAGGGGCCGAACGGCAAGCCGGATCCCCTGGCGGCCGCCAGAGACATTCGCGAGACTTTTGGTCGCATGGCGATGAACGACGAGGAGACAGTGGCACTGATCGCAGGTGGCCACACCCTTGGCAAGGCCCACGGAGCCCACGATCCCGGCAAGTGCGTTGGCCCTGAACCCGCAGCGGCCAGCATCGAGCAGCAGGGTTTCGGCTGGCAGAACAAGTGCGGTAAGGGTAACGCGGGCGACGCAGTGACCAGTGGGTTGGAGGGCGCATGGACTGCCACTCCGACCGCTTGGAGTTCACAATACCTGACGAACCTCTTTGCCTTCGATTGGGTACAGACCAAGAGTCCTGCGGGTGCCACCCAGTGGGTTCCTGCGAATGGTCAGGCAGCCAACGCAGTGCCGGACGCTCACGATCCGTCAAAGCGGCATGCGCCAATTATGTTCACGACAGACCTCGCGCTGAAGTTTGATCCTGACTATCAGAAAATCGCCAGGCGCTTCGCGGATCACCCAGACGAATTCAACCTTGCGTTTGCCAAAGCGTGGTTCAAACTGACTCACCGCGATCTGGGTCCGCGTTCGCGCTACCTCGGTCCTGAGGTTCCACGCGAGGATCTGATCTGGCAGGATCCGCTGCCAAGAGTCACGACGAAGCTCGTGGCAAGGGATATCGCAGTTCTGAAAACCAGGATTCTCGCAGCCGGCCTGACAGTTCCTGAACTGGTCAGGACCGCCTGGGCCTCCGCGTCCACATTTCGTGGGACCGATATGCGCGGTGGCGCAAACGGTGCTCGCATCCGTCTCGCTCCACAAAAGGATTGGGGAGTCAACAACCCGCCGGAACTGGCCAGGGTATTACAGCGACTGGAGACAATTCAGAAGGAGTTCAACGGTGCTCCAGGCGGGAAGAAGGTATCGCTCGCCGATTTGATCGTGCTTGGTGGCGGCGCCGCCATCGAGCAGGCAGCGAAGAGTGGAGGATACAGCGTGCAGGTGCCGTTCACGCCGGGGCGCGTGGACGCGACCGAAGCGCAGACGGACGTGGCGTCCTTCGCTCCTTTTCAACCGACAGCGGACGGTTTCCGGAACTACTTCAGCAGCGCTCTAAGTCCGTCACCGGCCGAGATGCTGGTTGAGCGGGCGAACCTGCTGACGCTATCAGTTCCTGAAATGACAGTTCTGGTCGGCGGTCTGCGGGTTCTGAATGCCAACGCAGGACAGGCCAACGCCGGAGTGTTCACGGCTCGGCCCGGGACCTTGACCAACGACTTCTTCGTCAACCTGCTCGACATGTCCACGAAGTGGAGCAAGTCCACGAAAGAGGGAGTTTATGAGGGGCTTGATAGCGTGACCGGCAAAGCGAGGTGGAATGCGAGCCCGGTTGACTTGGTGTTTGGCTCAAATTCCGAGCTTCGCGCCGTGTCGGAGTTCTATGCTGAGACCGACAACAAACAGAAGTTCGTGACGGACTTTGTAAAGGCCTGGGCGAAGGTGATGAACCTCGACCGCTTCGACCTGGACTAAGGCAGATTGCGATTCGAATTCTGAAGAGCAACCACATCACGCAGGACAAGTGGTAGTCCCCGCGGTGAATTGAACAAGAAAGGCGGCGCTCAATGCGCCGCCTTTCTTTTGTATCCTTACTTCTTCTCGCGATTGGCCTGTTCGAGCAGTTGACCGACCTTCCCTCACAGGTTTGATTGAGTACTTCTGTTTTCATCGCATTTGTCAGTCGGACCCGGCAGTAATAGCATACATCTACCCGAGTAGCTCCGCCGTTTTGAGACTCCGGTAGTAGCCTCCTTAGGACTCCTGGATATTGGACTCGCGACCAAGTGGTCCCGTAATGGGTACCGTAGTTCTTAGTGAGAGGTCACCTTGGATATGAAAACTCTTCGAGTTCTTGGTCTTGCGCTTGTTATTACGACTCTGAGCTTCTGGTCGAAGCCCATCGACGCAACCAGTGACAAGTATTCTGCTTCAACCCAGGACAAGCTGGCCCAGGATGTAGCCCTCGCTCCTTGCAAGGACAAAGAGCGTAAGGAAGCGGTCAAGTCCCTCCTCGTAAAGATGGGGGCCGCTCCCGAGGACGTGGCGTTTGAGAAACTGGATGGCATCGAGAATGTTGTACTGCGCAAGAAAGGGCAATCCGAGGAAGAGATCATCATTGGTGCGCACTATGACAAGACCGCAGCAGGATGCGGCGCAATCGACAACTGGACTGGAATCGTCGCAATCGCGCACACATATCGGAGCATTCGGACAACCACTACGCAAAAGAGCCTGACTTTTGTAGCATTTGGCGGCGAGGAACGGGGCCTCCTCGGCTCAAAGGCATTTGCAAGAAAGATACGCAAGGAAGATGCAGGCCGGTATTGCGCCATGGTCAACGTTGACAGTTTGGGAATGGCAGCTGACCCGCAGGTTGCTGAGAACATGTCGAGCAAGGCTCTTAGCCAAAGGGCTGTGGAAGTGGCGTTGCGCCTGGGCATGCGGATTGGAAGAATCGAGGCGCCAGGCGCTGGCGCCGATTCAGTCCCGTTTGTAGAAAAGAGGATACCCGCCGTGACCCTCTCCGCTCTGGGTGATCTTTATGGCGAAGTCTTGCACACGAACAAGGATCAGGTCGCGCGAGTGAATATGACGAGCGTTCACCTGGGGTACCGGCTCATGCTCGAGCTGCTTGCTGAACTCGACGGATTGGCGTGTGATGCAAACCGTGATGGTGCTGCAAAGAAATGAGGTCAAGGCATTCGGTGAACCAGCAGTAAGTGCCGCCGCATCATGCATCGCTCGAGAACGATGGTAAGCGATCAGGGAAGATATCTGTTGCTGCCACTGCCCATCAGGTTACCGTCCTTAAAAGATCGGTACCATTTCTTGCTCGCCCAGGCTGAAGCTGGGGTGCCCAGGAGAAGCCCTGTAAACAGCCATGGTGCGTCGATAAGGCCTGTCCAGCTGACCGCCAGCCAGGGTATTGTGATGGCGAGGTACACCAGCAAAAAGGAGGCTACCCCCCAGGTTACGGCTTTCCCGGGAATCTCCACGCCCTGGCCTCGGCCTTTGGTGAGCTGTCGCGCGATGAAGGCCGTCGGAACGCCAGCTGCCAGCGCAGTAAAGAGCAACCATAGTAGAAAGGTCATCGTGTTCCTCCTTTGTGGAAACCGGCCAGTGAGACCAGCCTACCCTTGCATTCTAGCAGAGCCTTGATATGGCAGCGCGAAACGATGGCTGATTCTCGTTATGGGTGCGCGATCGTTCATGACTCAGGTTTGAGCCGGTTGAGATGCCATACTCGTTCGTGCTGAGTTCTCGCCCGATGGCAGGTCGATGGCATTCGAAAACTGCGGTGACATGCTCACCAAGAGCGCATGCCTTTCACCTTTGACAGCCGGGTGTGAACATTGCATAACCGCAAGATAGATAAGACTCCGTCGACAAAGAGGCTCGCATTCTCTGCGCCAACTCCACAGGGAGTATTCCTGGTCTTGATTGAGCTTTTCAAACCGCTTCCGACAGTGAAGTGAAGTTAAAAGCCTTTAGCTTCAGTGCAGGCAAGAGCGAAGAATTGCTGCCGCCGCCTTCTGAGCTGCCGACGCGCTCTGAGACGCCGATCATCTCGACATTTCCCGGCGCGAGCATTTGCGTGACCGACTGATTGAATCGAAAATTCTTAACCGGATAGCTGACCTTCCCGTTTTCGATGAGCCAGACACCATCGCGTGTCAGGCCGGTCGAGCTGGCCGTGCGGACGTCGGTCGGGCGGATGTACCAGAATCGGCTGACGAGAATCCCGCGGCTGGTAGCCTTTATCATCTCGTCCATGCTCGATGTTTTGCCCGTCGTTTCAAGGATCATGTTCACCGGCCCGGGTGTTGGTCCCTTTCCTTTTTGCTTCGCCCAAAACCGGTTGTAGATCAAGTTCTCCAAAACACCGTTTTTGACCAGATAGAGCTTCTGAGCGGGTATTCCGTCCTGCGCCGATTGCGATCCCGGCAGCTCGCTATGCCATGGATCGCTGTAAACGTTGATCCGCTCGTCAAAGATCTTCTCGCCGAGTTTTGTTTTCCCGGCTGGGGCCGAATACACGCTTCGGCCTTCTTCTGCATTTCGGGCGTTGAAGGTAAACGACAGGTTGCCCAGCAGATCGGCCACAGCTTGAGGCTCGAGAATTACCGCATAGAGACCGGGATCGAAAGTCTTTGCGTTGAGACCATCAAGAGCCTTTCGAACTGCCTCGCGGGCGATACGACCTGTGTCCAGGCGGGCGATGTCGAAATGACTACGGAGAAAATAGCCGGAGCTTGTCCCGTCAACGTTTCTAGCCGTCATTGAAAGACTGACATTAGTCGACTTTTCGAACTCAAAGTTGCCGTTCTTCGTAGACGATCCCCCAGCTTCAGCGCGGGCCGCATGAAAGCCGCCTCCGATAAGTTTGTTCGCTTTGCATTCGTCGATAATACGACCGATGCTGCTTGCTCGATTCTGGAGCGAGAGATTGGCCGTTGCCTCGACGAAACCATTTACGGGCTTGTAGGTTTGCTTCGGCAGTGTTGGCATGTATTCCCGATCAAGCGGAGCATTACGCGCGAGCTTTTCGGCCTGCTCGACCATTATTTTCAGGCTTGCGTCATCGAGATCGTTTGTCGAAGAACTGCCGCGTTTACCGTCGATCCAAACGGTAACGTTAGCGCCGAGGCTGACCCGCTGGCCGCTGGTCAGGAAGTCATTGTTCGCAAAACGCAGGTGCGATAGCTTGTTGCTGTTTACGCTGGCAGTCGCGTCGGAGGCTGTAACATAAGAAAGTATTCTGTCCGTCAAGGTCCTGGCTTCTTTTTCATTCAGCAAGTGCATCTTTGTCAGTCCCCCTTACGTCGATGATCGTGAGGCAGCAGTGTTCAAGACGTTGATCTGGCGAAAGCGAGCGACCGGGCAGCCGTGCGAAACCGCATTCGACTGACCGGGCTCGCCTTTTCCATCGTTGAAAGATCCTGGGATCAAATAGGTAGCTTGTCCCCCCAGTCCGTCGCACGAGCCCCAAAAGTCGGTCGTCCGCGATTGATACGCGACATCTCGCAACATTCCGGCGATCTTGCCGCCTCTAATCTCCCAGAACGTTTGGCCCCCGAATTGAAAATTGTACCGCTGCTGATCGATCGAGTAGCTGCCGCGCCCCTGGATAAGGATGCCTTTTTCGACGCCGCCGATCAGATCCTCCTGAGTAACATTCTCCTTTGCGGGTTCGAGCGAGACATTAGGCATTCTCGGAAACGGAACGCTGCCCCAGCTATCTGCGTGCAGGCAGCCGTAGGAACTTTTCTTTCCGATCAATGGAGCGAGATCGCGAGTTGTTTGCCAATCGACGAAAACGCCGTCCTTAACCAAATGCCATTTCTGTCCGGCCACCCCTTCGTCGTCGTATCCCACTGTCGCCAGCCCCTGCGGCTGCATCCGGTCGGCGACAAAATTGACGATCTTCGACCCAAATTGCAGCTTTCCAGTCTTATCGGGTGTGAGGAAGCTTGTACCTGCGTAATTTGCTTCCCAGAGCAGCGCCCGATCCAGCTCAGTCGGATGGCCAACCGATTCATGGATCGTCAGGAAGAGATGCGATGGATGCAAAACGAGATCATACTTGCCCGGCTCGACCGCCTTCGCTTTGATCTTCATCACGGCTTCTTCGGCAGCCGTTCTTGCTTCGGCAAACCAGTCGTGTTTTGCCATGTATTCGTATCCGATGGCCTGGCCTTCACGCAGAGAGTTACTTGACTGAAAATCACCGGAGGCTCGATCGATGGCCGTCACGGAAAAGCTGGGATTGCCGCGGATAAGGTACTGTTCGATTCGCGAGCCGTCGGATGTTGCAAGAAACTTCTGTTCGTTCACCCAAGCCATCGACGAGTTGACAAAACTTACGCCTCTTACAGCCAGGGCCGCTTCGTTGAGCTTCAACAGAAAGTTGATTTTGTCGTCAACCGGGACGTCGAAGGGATCCTTTTCGAACGAGCTCCTCCACGATGTGGCAACCTTAGGAGCTGGTACGAGCGTGATCTTCCGCTTTTGAAACCGTGAATTGGCCTTTGCGATCTCGATTGCTTCGCGTGTGACACGCTGGACTTCCTCTTCGGTAACGAGTGGGCTTGCAGAAAACCCCCACGTTCCGTTGACAAGAACGCGTACGCCGAAACCGAAATTCTGTCCGCTCGAAACATTCTGGACCTGCCGCTCACGCGTCGAGACAGCCTCCAGTCTGTATCGGTTGATACGGATGTCAGCGTAAGACGCGCCGAGTCTCTTTGCAGACATCAGGGCAGCCTCGGCTAAAGCGTGCTTGTTGACTTCGAAGAATGCGGTGGTCGAGGCCTGCGCTTCATAAACCCAACTCGGCAGAGTGACTGCGCCGAGAGCGATCCCTGCAGTCTTGATGAAATCACGACGACAAAACGACATGTTTCCCTCACATTAGAATGGGTGGATTTGGAACTGCGCACCAAGTTTAATATAAGCCTGAGACGACTACCAGGTACCAACTTCTCGAGTTCACTACGCAGGGTGGGCAACATGCAGAGATCCTCCCGCGCTAACTCTTCGGCTCTTCCGGGATTCTAGTGCTCACGAGTTATCCTCGATCGCCTGGTCGCAGAACGCGACCAATGTCGCCACAAGTGGTGAATGGCGCTGCGGGGCAGCGCGCTCGAGATTGGACAATTCCTGCTTGCCAAAAGGGTCTGTCGTTGTCGGCGAAGGCGACACTGGAGACATTTGC
>JBDTUW010000068.1:0-11089 GCA_040007555.1 Acidobacteriota bacterium
CGCGACGCGCCGGCGCTGTGGCAAGCCTACGAAACATCAAGAACCCATCGAAAGTCGCGCGACTTGTGCTTGAACGCACCGATCACATCCTGCTGGTCGGTGAGGGGGCTCTGAGATTTGCGCTCAAGCATGGATTCAAGAAAGAGGATCTGCTGACCGAGGATTCGCGCAAGATCTGGCTCAAATGGCGTGAGGAGATGAGTCCAAACGATGCGTGGGGGCCGAGCCCCTCTCATCCGAAACCCAACCCGCGCTCGTCCGTATCGAAGGCGAACCTGTCGCCGAAAGAGGTTGCGTTCAACGAATGGGCGGCTGAGATCATTCGCAAACGGCCGACGGGTACGATCAATTGCCTTGCGGTCAATGCGGCCGGCGATGTCTCCGGGGTGACGACGACCTCGGGACTTGCCTGGAAAATTCCCGGTCGCGTAGGAGACTCACCGCTGATCGGATGCGGCCTTTATGTGGATAACGAGGTGGGGGCCGCCGGCTCCACCGGCCGCGGTGAGGAGTGCATATACATCAACGGCGCCCATACAATCGTTGAGAATATGCGGCGCGGAATGCCGCCTACCGCCGCTGCCCTCGATGCGGTCAAGCGGGTCGCGGCGCGCTACAACTCAAATCCAGAAGAGCTGCGCAAGTTCAATCTCAACTTTTATGCGGTGAATAAGGACGGTGAATACGGAGGCGCCGTCCTCTGGAAGGGCGGTCGGTTCGCGGTTCACGATGGCCGTGAAGCAAAGCTTGTTGAATGTGCGCACCTTCTGGAACGGACGTAAGATTTTGGATTTAGATTCTGGATTCTGGATTGATTTCGGGTTTCGGGTTTCGGATGTCGGATCACTCTGCGCTCGGCGACGACCGACACGAATCAAAAATCGAAAATCCACAAATTCCTTTTGCTTCAATCCACAATCCAAATCCAAAATCCAAAATCGGTCTGGGGGTAAGTTTTGGACGTTTGCGTTATCGGTACAGGTTATGTCGGATTGGTGACAGGGACGTGCCTGTCTTATCTTGGCCGTTCAGTTGTTTGTGTAGATATCGACGAACGCAAGATCGAGATGCTGCGCGAAGGACGCTCTCCGATTTATGAACCCGGTCTTGATGCGCTCATCGGGTTTGGATTGCAGCGTGGCAATCTTCGCTTTTCGACTGACCTTGCTGGAGCGGTCCGACAGTCCGAAGTTGTCTTTATCGCCGTCGGCACTCCGTCGCTTGGGAGCGGGGGGCCAGACCTCTCAGCTGTTGAGGCAGTCGCGCGCGAAATCGGCCAGTCGCTTGATGGCTCGCGCCGACGCGTCATCGTCAACAAATCTACCGTTCCAATCGGGTCCGGAAACTGGGTCGAGATGCTGATTAAGGAGGGCCTCAACCAGAAGCTCGCATTGCTGCAGCCGAAGCCGGGGGAGCTGGATTCCCGCGAGGCAGCAACGGCAGCGCAGAGAGTGACCGAGACCAGCGCTGAGCCACCTTTTCTGGTCGCTTCAAATCCCGAGTTTCTTCGCGAAGGAACAGCGGTTCTCGATTCACTTTATCCCGACCGCATTGTCATCGGCGCCGCCAATGCATATGCAACCGAGCGATTGCGGTCCCTCTATGAACCAATCATCGAACAGACGTTCACCGCTCCGCATTCAGCGCCGAGACCCACGGGCTTCACGGCTGTTCCGGTGGTGACGACTGATCTGGCATCCGCCGAGATGATCAAGTATGCGGCGAACGCCTTTCTTGCGACGAAGATCAGTTTTGCAAATGAGATTGCGAATATCTGCGAGAGAGTTGGTGCAGACATAAGAGAGGTTGTCCGTGGATTCGGATTGGACGACCGGATCGGCCCTCGATTTCTCAATGCGGGTGTCGGCTGGGGCGGTTCCTGCTTTGGCAAGGATGTCGCGGCATTGATCGAAATCGCGGAAGAATATGGCTACGATCCCGCCCTGCTCAGGTCCACGGTTGTCGTCAACAGGCGGCAGCGACAGGTGGCGGTACAGAAGCTGCAGGAGACTCTGAAGATCATCAAGGGCAGGACCATTGGCCTGCTCGGGCTGGCTTTCAAGCCGGATACGGATGATCTCCGTGACGCGCCGGCGCTCGAGATCGCGCAGCAATTGATCGGCATGGGTGCGCGCGTCAGAGTTTACGATCCGGTGGCCATGCCTGCTTGCCGAAGGCAGCACCCTCAGCTCAAGGTAGAGTACGCGGAGAACGCGATGACGCTGGCCAAGGACTGCGACGCATTGGTGGTCGTGACTGAGTGGGAGGAGTTCCGCCAGCTAGATCTGGGGCGGATCGGCGCCGAGATGAACACGAGAATTCTGATTGACGGACGCAATGTCCTCGATCGAGAGGCTGTGGAAGCTGCTGGTTTCAAGTACCGCGGTATTGGAAGATAGCCTTCCGAACCGCTCGATGGTGTATCAACAGTTGACGTGATACTTGAGCGAAGGAGGACGATGCGCATTCTGATTACTGGCGGGGCGGGATTTGTCGGCAGTCATCTGACCGATCGACTCCTGAGTGAGGGGCATGAAGTGGTCGCCATGGACAATCTGGTGACCGGGAATATTTCTAATGTCGCTTCTCACCGGAGCGATCCTCGCTTTGAATTCATCCATCAGGACGTCAGCCAGCATATTCATGTCACGGGAGCGATCGACTGGGTCCTGCATTTTGCGAGTCCGGCGAGTCCAATCGATTATCTCAAGCTGCCGATTCAGACTATGAAGGTTGGCGCGCTCGGGACTCACAACGCCCTTGGGGTCGCGAAGGCGAAGGGTGCGAAGTTCATGCTCGCATCGACGTCTGAAGTATATGGCGATCCGTTGGTGCATCCTCAGCCCGAGACATACTGGGGCAATGTCAATCCGATCGGCCCCCGCGGAGTGTACGACGAAGCCAAGCGTTTTGCCGAAGCGCTGGTGATGGCTTATCACCGCGAGCACAAGATCGATGTGCGCATCGTGCGAATCTTTAATACGTACGGACCGCGGAACCGTATTGACGACGGCCGTGTGGTCCCAACGTTTATTAACCAGGCGCTCAAAGGAGAGCCGTTGACCGTGTTTGGTGAGGGCCAGCAAACGCGGAGCTTTCAGTATGTTGCTGACCTGGTTGAAGGGGTGCGACGCTTGATGGAGACGAGTTGCCATGTCCCGGTCAATATCGGCAACCCGGTTGAAATGACGATCCTTGAGTTTGCGAAACTGATCATTAGAATGACATCAAGCAAGAGCTCGATCGTTTGGCGTCCGTTGCCGGAAGATGACCCGAAAACGCGGCAGCCGGATATCTCAAGGGCCAGGGAACTGCTGGGATGGGAGCCGAAGATCCCGGTGGAAGCTGGACTCGAACAGACGATTGCCTGGTATCGGGCGATCCAACAGGGATTCAATTGACGGAAAGCGCTAAGAAGTCTTCGCTTTACGCGGTATTCTGGGTTGACACCCTGTGGCATTTAGGGTAAAAATTGGTTCGTCTAGAACGTAAACGAGCTGACCACGGGAACTACCGACCGGTACAGTTTGTCTGAATAGCTTGAATTGAATAGCTTGAGTGAACAGGTTTGAGACCGACCGCCCACGGTGAAGTTATCAACCGTAATGCCCCGTTCCCCGGGGATGGTCGTCCGTTGAAAAGGTAACAGAAAAAATTTAACGCCTCGATGAAGGCGTCTGTAGCGTATTTCTTTTTTCGCTAACGGGAGGGAACCATGAAGAGTCGTAAGCCAAATATGATGCGGAAGGTGCTGTCGGTCGCTTTGATGCTGTCGCTCAGCGGATTCTATACATTGGGAACAACCTCCGTCCTCGCGCAGACTGCAAAGTCGAGTGGCGTGGGTGGTGAGTTGTCAGTGGTCGGTTCCGCGACGATCAACGGAACGCCGGCCATTTCGGGCGCAACGGTTTTCAATGACAGTAAGGTCAAGACCTCGAGCAATGGCGCCGCCGCGATCAATTTGGGCAAGCTCGGTCGGATCGAGCTGGGACCTGATACTGAATTGACGCTGCGCTACACCGATGGCACGATCGGTGGCAACCTGCTTTCAGGGCGCGCGGTGGTCAATGCTCCAGTTGGAATCGCCGTTTCGCTGACCACAGCTGACGGGATTGCGACTGCTGATGGCAAGCAGGCAGGTGCTTTGACGGTTGATGTTTCGTGCGGCAATACGCGCGTTGCATCGAGTCGCAGCGATGCCAAGGTGACATCGGGCAGCAAGGTCGAGTCGGTCGCCGCTGGCCAGGAAGTAGCCGTCGGAACGCAGTCGAGCTCGGCTCCGCGCTGCACTCGCTTGCTGACGGAGAGCCAGTCACGGAAGCTCAGTAACGGTGCGATCGCCGCGCTGATTATTGCAGGTGTTGGCGGTGCAGTCGGTGTCATCATCGCTGCCGCGAACGCTGACAATGTAACTCCGACTTCGATCGTTGTCTCGGGTTTCCGACCCTAGTCAAGGCTCGACTTGCGGTAAAGATTGGCGCGCCGAATACCCCTCTTTCGCGGGGTCGGCGCGCCATTGTGTTGGCGCCAGACCCTGCCTTTGCTTCCCCCCAAAAACAACGCACTGACCAATCGTTCCAGCGCCGATGAAAGTCCCTCTTCTCGATCTCAAGGCTCAACATCAGACCATTCGTGATGAAGTCATGGCCGCCGTTAACAGCGTCTTCGAGAGCCAGCAGTTCATACTTGGAGCGGAGGTTGAGCAGTTCGAAAGCGAAGTTGCTCGCTACTGCCGCGCCCGACACGCGATCGGTTGTGCCTCCGGATCAGATGCCCTTTTGCTTGCCCTCATGGCGCTCGATATCGGCCCTGGCGACGAGGTCATCACAGTCTCCTATAGCTTCTTTGCGACTGCCGGTGCAATCGCCCGGATCGGAGCCACGCCGGTCTTCGTCGATGTTCTTGAAGACGATTTCAATCTTGATCCCGATCTGATTGAGAGAGCGATCACAACGCGCACCCGGGCGATTATGCCAGTGCATCTCTTTGGCCAGTGCGCGCGCATGGATGTGATTCTCGAGATCGCCGCAAGGCATGGCTTGCCCGTCATCGAGGATGCCGCTCAGGCGATTGGGGCCGAATACCGCGGCAGGTCGGCGGGCACCATCGGTACGATTGGCTGCTTCAGTTTCTTCCCATCGAAGAATCTCGGCGGCGCGGGCGACGCCGGCTTGATTACCACCGAGGATGATCGCCTTGCGGCCCGTCTTCGGATTCTGCGCGTGCACGGGATGGAGCCGAAGTACTATCATCACGTTGTCGGGATCAACAGCAGGCTGGATGCATTGCAGGCGGCAGTGCTCAGAGTCAAGTTAAGGCACCTCGAGCAATGGACAGAGGCGCGCCGACGGAACGCCGCGCGCTACGATCACCTTTTTGCCGACGCAGGACTTGAGGAGGTTAAGACTCCCGTGGCCAATTCCGAGGGCCGCCATATTTACAATCAATACACGATTCGTTGCTCGAACCGCGATGACCTCGTGACGCATCTCAAGGCAGCGGAAATTGGCTCGGAGGTTTACTATCCGGTGCCACTGCATCTCCAGGACTGCTTTGTCTATCTTGGGCACGGGGTCGGCGAGTTTCCGGTCACTGAGCTCTCCGCACATGAGGCACTCTCCTTGCCTGTCTATCCCGAGTTGAGCGCCGAGATGCAGGAGTATGTAGTGGAGCAGATATCGAACTTTTATCGAGCGAGAGCGCAGACCGTGTAACGGGAGGAAGGTTTGGAAGAACAGATGATTCATCGCCCGCGGCGGCTTCGTCGCACGGCTGCCATCCGGTCGCTGGTACGTGAAACGCGTCTCGACCCCTCAAATTTCATTTATCCACTGTTTGTCTGTTCGGGTGAAGGAGTGCGCCGCGAAGTCAGGTCCATGCCGGGGGTGTTCAACCTTTCGATCGACGAGTTGGTTGGGGAAGCAGGGCGCGCAGTTGCCGAGGGAGTTGGCTCGGCCGTGATCTTTGGGGTCCCCGACGATAAGGATGAAAACGGAAGTGAGGCGTTTGCCGAGACTGGCATTACGCAAGAGGCAATACGTGCACTCAAACGTGAAGTAAAGGATCTGCTGGTGATTGCCGATACTTGCCTCTGCGAATACACCTCACACGGTCATTGTGGGCCGATCGAAGATGGGGAGGTTGCCAACGACACTACGCTCGAGCTGATTACCGAGACGGCGATCAGTCAGGCGCATGCTGGCGCCGATATCATAGCTCCATCGGGAATGATGGACGGGATGGTGGGCGCGATTCGTTTTGGTCTCGATGCGAATGGATATTCGCATATCCCCATTCTGTCTTATGCGATCAAGTATGCATCGGCGTTTTACGGACCGTTTCGAGAGGCAGCCGGCAGTGCGCCACAGTTTGGTGACCGGCGGGGCTACCAGATGGACCCGGCGAACGTGCGCGAAGCAATGCGCGAGGCTGACCTGGATGTGGATCAGGGAGCAGACATGCTGATGGTTAAGCCGGCGCTTCCCTTTCTCGATGTTATCCGCGCGGCGCGTGAACGGTATACGCTTCCGATCGCCGCGTATCAGGTATCGGGAGAGTACGCGCAGATAAAGGCGGCCGGGCAGCTCGGCTGGATCGACGAGGAACGGGTAATGATGGAGAGCCTGATCTCGATCAAACGCGCGGGCGCAGATATGATCCTCACCTATTTTGCCAGAGACGCGGCAAAGCTACTGGGGTAAAGCAGGAACGAAGTGAAGTTCGTCATTGCGGCAGTGTCCTGCCTTGTGACCCGAGATCACCAAAGAGAAACTGAACGAGACTGATCCCGGCGATCGCCGCGGTTTCAGTTCGTAAGATGCGTGGGCCAAGATGGACCGGGATGAAACCACCTGCCTGCGCGGTCGCCAGCTCACCCTTGTCCCAACCTCCCTCCGGGCCGACCGCGAGGCTGACCGTCTCGATTTGGGCCGCAGTCTCAGCCACAGAAGCCAGTGTTCGCCCCTCGCGTTCCGACAAGACGACCTTCAATTGGCTGCTCTCAAACTGACAATACTCTTCCCAATTCATGGGCTGCATTATCTCGACGAGATTGCGCCGGCCGCACTGCTTGAGCGCCTCGAGTGAGATGCGATCCCAGCGTCGCTGGCGTTTCTCCCAGTGCTCCTCTGAACGGAGACGCTCACTGTATTTTGTCGTCAGTGGGACGATCCGCGCGACGCCGAGTTCAGCGGCCTTCTGTGTTACCCAGTCGAATTTGTCACTCTTGATCAGAGCCTGAGCAAGGGTCACGTGAATCGGCGCCTCGACTGTGTCGACAATCTCTCGGAGGATCGACAGATTGACCCTGCCGCGCGCGACTGTCAGGACCTGACACTCATACTCATGCCCGGCGCCATCGAAAACGCGAACCCGTGCTCCTACGCCAAGTCTGAGAACGCGGGTCAGGTGAGTCGCTTCATCAGAATCGAGAGTAATGTCGGCAGTGGAAATGTGAGCTGGTGGTGCAAAGAATCGATGTGCCATCTGTATTGTCGCGTTTCTTCAGGCGGATGCCGCTTGTTTTGCGGCTAATGTCACCCACTCGCCGTCTGGCTTTGACTCGATCATCTCGAACCCGTGCTCTCCCAAAGCGTCAATGACATCCTGACCCTGCTCAGTGAGTATTCCTGAAACAATCAGCACGCTGTCGGGTCCAACGACTTTCGAGAACCCCTCCGCAAGCGGTATCAGAACGTCGGCAGTCAGGTTGGCAACGACCAGATCGAACTGCTGGCCATCGAATGACGCAAGTCGATTGACCTCCAGAACGATCTCGTCGTCGACCCCATTTATCTGTGCATTCTCCTCCGCCACAACGATAGCTTCCGGATCGACATCAAAGCCGATCACCTGCGAACCGGGAACCAGCTTCGCGGCGCTGATCGCGAGGATGCCCGTGCCCGTCCCAACGTCGAGAAGCGAACCGCCGCGCCAGTAACGCTCGAGCAATTCCAGACATCCGCGAGTGGTTTCGTGTGTCCCTGTGCCAAACGCCATCCCTGGGTCGATCTCCACGATAACCCGGTTCGACTCACGGACTTCATCGCGCTTCCACGACGGTGAGATCAGCAGCCGCTCGCCGACGGCGACAGGTTCGTAACCCTTCTTCCATTCCGCGAGCCAGTCCTGATCGGCGATCTCCATGCTCTGCAGTTTGCGCAAGGCAGCTGGCGGGAGCTTTGCGATCGCTAGGCTCCGCTCGATCTGCTCTCGGATTGCGATTTCATTTGGCTGAGCATCAAACCAGGCACGAAGGGTAATGACCTCGTTGCTGTCTTCGGAAATCTCGATGCCGGTTGTTCCCGCTGTCCATAGAGATGCAGAAATTGGCGCTTCCGCGACGCGGGCGATCTCAAGTTCAATGGCGTACCAGACCTTCATTGACGCTGTTCGATCCCCAATTCATCCAGGGTCCGCTCATCGTTACGCCAGTTCGGCTGCACTCGAACAAAGAGGTGCAGCCGGACGTGTCGCGCAATCAGATTCTCGATTGCACGTCTCGCCTTAGTGCCAACCTCCTTCAATTTCGCTCCACCCCGACCGATGACTATTGGCTTTTGCGACTCCCGTTCGACATAGATCACGCAGTGTATTTCGGTGGCATCCGGCTCCTCGCGCCAGCTTTCGGTGCGGACGGCGGTGGCAAACGGAAGCTCCTCTCCTGTTAGGGCCAGAATCTGCTCACGGACAAGTTCAGCGACGATCGACCGCTCGGGCTGATCCGTAAACAGATCGGATTCGTAGAGGGGTTCCGCTTTCGGCAGGAACTCGATCAGTTTGTCGATGAGCAACTCCTGGCCGTCCGCAGTTCTCGCCGAGATCGGGATGATCTCCGCAAAGGTGTGCTCGCCCTGATAGTGATCAATCATCGGCAGCAGCTCTCGCTTATCTCTCAGCAGATCAATTTTATTAAGGAGCAGGAACGCGGGTTTACCCGAGTTTCTGATCAGCTCCAGCGCGAATCTGTCTCCCGATCCGGGTGCTGAAGTTGCATCACGCATGAGCAGGATGACGTCAACGACGGAAATTGCCTCGGAAACGATCCCCATCATCCGCCGGTTGAGCGCGTAACCTGGCTTATGGATTCCAGGAGTATCGACAAAGATGAGCTGACCTGCAGGTCTGTTGATGATCCCAAGAATCCGTGTTCGGGTGGTCTGCGGTTTTGCCGAAACTGCGGCGATATGCTCACCAACCAGGGTATTGAGCAGCGTCGACTTTCCAGCATTAGGCCGCCCGATGAGCGCGGCGAATCCTGTACGGTAGTCGGGACCTACTTGGATCTTCGGTTTCTCCGTTGGCGTCACGCCCTGAGGTGAGTTACTCTTGTCAGCTTCAGGCGCGCGCGTGGCGAGCGAGTCGTCGCCTGTTTCCGGTGTTTCTACCATTCTAGTTCTTTCCGATCTCGACGCTTCCGGCGATTTCTTTGCCGTTTGTATCTGAGCCATTGCTGACTGTCTTGGTCGCCCGGATCCTGACCCGGGAAACTCTCCGCTCATCAACCCCCAGAACTTCGAAAAGCAGGTCTCGAAAACTGAGTGTTTCACCAACCGCTGGCATCTGCCCGAGCTGGTTGATGACTAATCCCGCAACAGTGGTGAAGTCATCGGCCGCAAGTTCGATTCCAAACAGTCTTTCAATCTTTCCAACTTCGACATTACCCCGGACAACATAGCTGCCGTCTTCTTCGACGACGATGTCGGCCTCGGCGGCTTGTGGATCCGGCTCGTCCTCATCCTCGATCTCACCAACAATCTCTTCGATGAGGTCCTCAAGCGTGACCAGTCCGGCTAACCCGCCGTATTCATCGATGACAATTGCCATCTGAACCTTTGCCTTTTGCATTTCCCGAAGCAATTCATCGATGGGCTTGGTCTCCGGAACGAAGTAGGTCGCCCGGGCGAGTTTGACCGCAGTCCTGGAAGCGGTGCCCTGCGCCCAGCAAGCTAGCAAATCTCGGACGTAAATAATGCCTTCGATGTGATCGAGCTGTTCGCGATAAACGGGAAGACGCGAGTATTTCGACTCGATCATCAGATCGCGGACGGCCTCAAGCGAAGCGCCGGCCTCGATGGCCACAATATTCGGGCGCGGCGTCATGACCTCGCCGACCTTTCGGTCACTAAACCTTATGATCGACTGAATCATGGCACCCTCGCTTTCCTCGAGAATGCCCTCCTCCTCGCCGACATCAATCAGCGCCTTGAGCTCGACGACGTCATCCGTCTGCTCGCCAGCGTGCTCAGATTCCGGCTCCTCATCACGCTGCAGCCGACGAAGATACCGGTAAATCGGCTGCGCTATGAGGCTCAATGGGGGGTAAACAATTCGCAAAGGATAGCGCAGGAGCACCAGAGTCCTGGCGGGGTCGTTCTGAGTCAGGAGTAACGGGATAATCTGACGGAAGAGGATGACGGTCACGATCATGCCGCCGAAGGCGATCCAAAGGAAGCGTGTCGAGTCAATCCTGAACGCTAGAGAGGTAAGCAGGATCGCGATTGAGGCGATCGAGACATGGATTCCAAACGTCAGAGTGAAGCTGAAGCGGCGATGGTGCTTGGAGATGCTCCTCAGGAACTGACCCTGAGGAGCCGCCTCGGTCTCGCTCGCGAGAAGGCGCAGAGAGACATCGCTCAATTCATCCAGCGCACTCTTGGCGGTGGCGACGATGACCAGCACCAGGATAAAGATGCCGGTCAGGACTATCTCAGCTTCCATGGCTTAGCGGCGGCGGATTCTCCAGCAACTCCCGTCGCAGTTTTCTCTCCATCCGGCTCATCTCGCCGTTATCGGTTTCGTGATCGTAGCCCGCGAGATGAAGGGCGCCGTGAATCACCAAATAATCAATCTCCCTGGTGAATTCCACCGAGAGCTTCATTGCGTATTTCGCGGCTGTCTCGGTGGAAATCACAACGTCACCGAGATGCGAGGGGTCCTCGAGCTGATCTTCGCTGTTCGCACCCTCGTGATAGGCGAACGACAAAACGTCCGTCGGCGCGTCAATATGGCGAAAATTGCGATTCAATTCTCTCATCCTGCGGTCACGAATGAAAGTAATCGTGAACGTTGCATCGCCCCGCCCAATCCG
>JBDTUW010000069.1:0-10674 GCA_040007555.1 Acidobacteriota bacterium
GCGAAGCTCGGCAAGAAGGTGGCTGTCGTCGAGCGACGAGAGGTTGTCGGCGGAACCTGCATCAATACCGGCACCATTCCGAGCAAGACGATGCGCGAGGCAGTGCTGCATCTGTCGGGATACCAGTATCAGAGCGTCTATGGGATGAATTATCGGGTCAAAGATAAGATCACCATGGCGGATCTCTCTTTCCGTATTCAGCATGTCATCAAAACGGAGATCGATGTCACGCGAGCGCAACTCTCGCGCAACGGCATCGAGCTCATTTCGGGGTGCGCCAGCTTCACAGATCCGCATCATCTGCGCATCGACAGCGTCAACGGACAATCCTCCGCATGCGAGGGTGAGTTTATTGTCCTCGCTCCCGGAACACGACCCGCGGTTACAGCAGAAGTGCCGGTCAACGGACGGACCATCATCTCGAGCGATCAGGTGCTCTCTTTGAGCGAGATTCCCAAGAGCCTGATCGTCGTTGGTGGCGGTGTCATCGGTGCCGAATATACCTCGATGTTCGCCGCGCTGGGCGTACGTGTGATCCTGATCGAGAAGCGACCGAGGCTTCTCGAGTTTGTCGATTCCGAGATGGTGGAAGCCCTCTGCTACCATTTACGAGACAGTCGCGTGACGCTCCGCCTGGGCGAGGAAGTGTCGAGTGTCGAAGAGGGCCCAGATGGTGCTGTGATCGCGAATCTCGCCAGCCGGAAGAGGATCTCCGGCGATGCCTTGCTTTATTCGGTGGGTCGCGAGGGCAATGTCGATGAGCTGAATCTGGCCGCGGCAGGTCTGGAGGCGGATGCGCGCGGGCGGATTGCGGTCGATCACGAGTACCGCACCAAGGTACCCAACGTGTTTGCGGTTGGCGATGTCGTAGGCTTTCCATCGCTCGCTTCGGTTTCCATGGAGCAGGGCCGCATCGCAGCCGGGAATGCATTTGGAGTCGAGACTAAGTCCGATTCCGCGAACTATCCCTACGGAATCTATACGATTCCCGAGATCTCTTTTGTCGGCAAGAATGAGGAGCAGTTGACAGATGAGGACGTTCCTTACGAGGTTGGCGTCGCGTATTACCGTGAGATCGCGCGTGGACAGATTCGCGGGGATACAACGGGTCGGTTGAAGCTCATCTTTCATCGAGAGACGAAGGAGTTGCTCGGGGTGCACATCATCGGAGAAGGCGCGGCCGAGATTCTTCATACGGGTCAGGCTGTCATGATACTCAAAGGGACCGTTGACTACTTTGTTAATACGGTCTTCAACTACCCGACGCTGACGGAATGCTACAAGGCCGCTGCATTTAACGGCCTCAACAAATTATCGCGATTCAATTGATCCGACCGGCAAAGCCGACAATGGACAGGTTTTCAATTCCGGGCGGCATTTTCGAGGAAGGTATGCGAACGATCGGGGTGATTGCGGCGGAGCACATTGCGGTTGGCCTTGTTGAGGACAACCAGGTGATTGGGGAGTTGCTCGGCTTTCCGGGGGCCGCGAGCCCAGGGGATGCTCTGGTGGAGATGCCTGCGGACGAGATCGTGCGTCGCATCGCTGACCAGGTTGAGATGATCCGCGCCGGAGGGGAAGTCGCGGCCGTCGGAGTTGGCTTTCCCGGTATCATCCGTGACGGAGTGATTGACGAGTCACCCAATCTCCCTCAAATGAAGGGCCTCGCGCTCGGTGATGAATTGACTAGCCGGCTTGACAATGCCGGACTGCGCTGGCCGGTCCGGGTCATCAATGATGCGGACGCAATGGCTGCGGGCATCGCGGCAACGTACGGCCAGTTGGACAAGCTGGTCAGGACCTGGACGCTCGGCAGTGGCATCGGCTATGGGCGCTATCCGCATGCGCCAGGCGTCTGGGAAGGCGGCCATACGGTGGTCACGCTCGATGCGAAGGAGCAGTTCTGCCGATGTGGCGGGGCGGGGCATCTGGAGGGCATCATGGGCGATCGCGCCATGAGGCTCCGCTTTCTGGATCTCGAGCCAGACGAAGTCTTTGAGCTGGCGGCGCAGGGTGATCTCAGATGCGGCACCTTCGTGCGACTCTGGCACCGAGCGCTGGCGGGAGCTACTGCAACGAGCATTCATCTTGAGGGACCAGGGAAGTTTTTCGTGTCTGGGCCGAATTCGCGGTTCATTCAGATTGGGTTGATCAACCTTTTCCTGCACGAGATGGTCAAGATGAGTCCTCTTCAGGGGTCGTCGATCGAAGTTGTTTCCACCAGCGATGAGATGGCGATCATCGGCGCAGGGATCAGCGCCTCCAGGCCCGGCTAAATCACAACCGCGCGAAAGAATACTTAACGCACAGAATCGGGCCGCAGAGACGCCGGAGGATGCGGTCTCCCTCTGCGCCCGTGTACCTCTACGTCAGTGTCCTGGTCCTCGCCGCCAATCCAAAATCAAAAATCAAAAATCCAAATTTCCACGGTGTCTCCACCTCTGTCACTTTAGGTGACACAACAATCTTGAGGTGAACGCGAAGAATTCCCAACTCCTTTACTTACAGCGGCCTCTAAGTAACAGTAGTTTGGTATGGCGCTTGCCGATAACGGTGGAGAGATTGGCGAAGGCGAACTGCCTCCAATGGTTTTACCTTCGGGCGAGCAGGTTTTCAGGCTAATCGTGGGTAGGGAGAAAAAGGCTGAATGAGGCAGGTAGTAAAGCTGTTCCTTTGCGGTGGATTCTGCTTGTTATTCTTATTTCTGGGTTTGGGCGAGCAGCGGGTTGGTGCTTTTTCTGGTGGTCCGGATCCCGGGAATACCGGTGCTCCCGGCGAGCGGACGTGTTTAGATTGCCATACGCCGGGTGCTTCGGGGGGTGGAGTCCTCACGATCCAGGGATTCCCGGCAATCTACACGGTTGGCCAGGAAGTCACGCTGACCGTGACACTGACTCAAGCCGGACGCCAGCGATTTGGCTTTCAGGCAACGGTCATTGACTCAACGGGCAAGGCCGCGGGAACTCTGATTGTTACCGATGGAAACCGGACGCAATTGCGTTCGACACCCATTCAGGGAAACGATCGGGAGTATATAGAGCATACCCTGGCTGGGTCGGCGCCATCTTCGAGCGGGACTGGTTCGTGGACTTTCCGTTGGAAAGCCCCGACCTCGATCGTGGGCCCAGTGACCGTCTACGTTGCCGGCAACGCCGCTAATGGCGATTTCACAAGCTTTTTCGATTCGGTCTATACGACTCAGGCAAGCGCTACGCCAGCTTCGACCATCGCAGCCTTGACGAGCGTATCAGCGGCAAGTTTCGATCCTGTCGGGGTAGCGCCGAATTCGATTGTAGCGGCATTTGCTCCCAGCGGACTGGCTGGTGATGTGGCGATCGCAGGGACGATACCGCTGCCGGAGAACCTGATCGGCACGACGGTTCGGGTGACCGACAGCCTCGGTGTCGAGCGCGGCGCAGGTTTGTTTTTTGTATCGCCCGCTCAGATAAATCTAGAGATTCCGGGTGAGACTGCATCAGGGATGGCGACGGTCAAGGTTGTGCGCAACAGCCAGACCGTTGCACAAGGGACGGTCCAGATAGATGCAGTCTCACCCGGGATGTTTCGCATTTTTCCATCGCTCAATCAGAACGTCCTCGCGGCGGCGCAGATTTTTCGCGTCAAAGCAGATGGGTCGTCGGGGATTGAGGATATAGTACGTTTCGACAGCGCGACCGGTCAGTTTGTCTCGATTCCCATCGAGTTCGGTCCAGCACCTGAAGTGATCTTTTTAGTCATCTATGGAACCGGCATACGTGGCCGGTCAAGTGAATCCGACGTGACGGTGACGATTGGCGATGTCAACGCACCTGTAGCTTACGCAGACTTTGCCCCCGGTTATGTTGGCCTCGATCAAGTCAACGTCGGTTTGTCGCGAGAGCTTGTTACTCGTGGGGACGTCAACGTCGTCATGACGGTTGACGGTAAGCCAGCAAACACGGTGATCATCAACGTCAAGTAGCGCTCCCCGGCGAAGGATCGACACGATGGCAAGTCCTGCTGTCGGGTCGATTCCGCACGGAATCGCACAAGGGCTCGGCCGCGACACTCGGATCGAACCTTGTAAACAAAATATTTCTGGTTTTTGCCCCTTTTCCCCGTTGCCCCATTGCGCCAATGCGTATGCCGATACCGGAGCGTGCTCCCGTCGAGGCTGCGTCTGTCCGTCCCTACACACAGCACACGAAAGGAAGAACGACATGAGAAAAGCAGGAGGAATCGCCGTTCTGGCAGCCATTCTGGCGATCACGCTTACGGGGATCGCCAGAGCTGAGGTGGTGACAGCCGTTGTGCCCTTGACGACCGCTGCGGAAATCACACCGCCCTTATCTCTGCCAGCGGGTGCAAAAGGCACGACCTCGCTGACCATCAACATCATTCGAGATTCAAACGGCAACATCACCAGCGGGATAGTCAACTTTCTGACGAGCTTCAGCTTTCCCGGGGCGGTGACGATCACCGGGCATCACATTCATGAAGGCGCCGCCACGGTCAACGGTCCGATCGTGATCGACCCGAGTCTGAGTGGATCGACCACAGTCTTTCCTACCGGAAGCGGTGTCCTCAACGTGACCGCGATCGTCACCAATACCGAGGTTCTGAAAAGGCTTCTCGCGAACTCTTCGGGCTTCTATGTCAATCTCCACACCTCCGCCAATCCTGCTGGGGCGATACGCGGTCAGATACGCAAGGTCGTCGAGACCATCGCCAATACCGTTGAAATGACTCTGGCAAGTGAGGTGCCCCCGATCACCGATGTCAGCGGAATCGGAGTCGGCACGATAACTATCAATGTCCGGCGTGGTGCGCTTGGCGAGGTCATCGGCGGCACCGTCACGTTCACGGTCAACTATGATTTCCTCGGTGAGCAAAGATTCAGCGGATTGCATATTCACGAACAGGTTTTTGGCGTAAACGGACCCGTCGTCATCAATACCGGGCTGAGTGCCACCAATCTGCTGATTGCCCCGACCGGAAGAGGCACCCTCAGCATTCCCGTAGAGATAACCGCGGCCACTCTGGACGTCTTCAAACGGCTTCTCGCCAACCCGCCGGGCTTCTACGTCAATATTCACACGACCGTCAAACCGGGCGGGGTTGTTCGTGGACAGTTGACTAGGTTCTCGGTTCCGCCGAGTCTCCTGTCTTCGTCTAGCTATGTTCTCAACGCCGGGGGCACGATTGCAACTTTGACGTTTTCGGGAACGGGGCTCGATGCCGGAACTGTGATTGTCATGAACGATCAATTGGCGATGACGAGCTTTGACCCTGAGACGGGCTTACTGACGGCAGTGGTTCCTCCTTCAGTTCAGGCCAATGCGGGGCAGATCTTCGTCCAGGCGCGACGGAGCGATGGTTTGCGGTCGTTACCACTCGTCGTGGTGGCAGCCGCGCCAGCCAATATCAACGCCGCGACTGTGGCTACGACGGACAGTGCGCGTTTTGCGCCGACAATCGCACCTGATGCCATCTCTTCAACATTTGGCGCGAGCCTTGCTTCGACAACGCTGTCGGCGTCAACGGCGATACTTCCAACCGTTCTCGACGGCTCATCGCTGTTCGTTAACGGTGCGATCGCGTCGCTGTTCTTCGTCTCACCGAATCAGATCAATTTCCTGGCTCCGGCGAGCACTCTGCCGGGCACTGCAAGCGTTGTCGTTGTGGCAAAGGACGGCAAAGTCTCGCAGGGCACTGTCAGTGTCGCGCCCACCATCTCGGCGATCTTCACCTCTAAGGCCGACGGGACTGGCGCCCCGGCAGCAAGAGCATCGGCCAATGGCACGACCTTCAATATCGCAATGGGTTTGGCGGATGGAACCCCGGTTGCGGTCGACGCGGGCAATTTTGTCATGATGTTCGCAACGGGACTGCGTAACGCAGCTGTGCTTCCTTCACTCACAATCGGAGGAACTGCGGTGACGCCTTCATTTGCTGGTCCGCAGGGAACCTTCTTCGGCCAGGATCAGGTTAACTTCCAGATTCCAACATCGCTGGCGGGTCGTGGCGATGTGGATCTGGTCATGACCGTCGATGGCAAGACCTCAAATACCGTCCGCTTGAGAATCAAGTAGCGGACGGGCTCGGTCAGTGTCGAGACGCACGAGCCCCGGGCCTGCGAGGGTGGGATGGTCGAGAAAGCCACCCATACCGCAGCTCCGGGGCTCCTGTTTTTTGATTTCAGCGAGTAGTTAGCTGCAGGATGCAGATGAGATTTCAGCGCCGAGTTTGGGTGGAGCATCTGGCGTCTCCCCTCGGGAATCGGTAAAATCGCGTCATTATGAAACGAGCTTTTCTGCTGTTCTCCGATCGCGACTGCGTGCCGAACCATTCACTGGTCTCACTCACGCGTCATCTTTTACTTATCGCTCTGGCTCTGTTTGCCGTTTCGTGCGGCCAGGCGGGTTCGAGTGAACCTCAGGCGACACCTGCCGCTTCTCCGGGTGAACACGGTGGGCACGATGCTCAGGCGAGCATGACACCTCGCGTTCCACAGTTCCGGCCGAGACCGACTGATCCAAGAGCGTTACCAGTCACGCTTGACCCGTCCACCTTTACCTCGCCCTATATCGCGCATTCCTATCGAGTCGCTAAGGAGATCCCCGAAGTGCTTGCTCAGCAACCCTGCTATTGCTATTGCGATGCCGGGTTTGGCCACAAAAGCCTGCTGGACTGCCACGTCGATGATCACAGCGCTGGTTGCGACGTTTGTGTCAAGGAGTCGCTGCTGGTTGAGCAACTGCATCATCAGGGCAAGTCGGCCGAGGACATTCGTGAGGCGATCGTCAGGGGAGAATGGCGCAACGTCGAGTTGAAATAATTTCTGCTAGCCATACTCGCTTTGTCGACGGCGAGATGTTCCGCAGTCAGTATATTGTGTTCCATCGAAAGCGCCGTACCTAACCGCAGCGGACTATACCACTGCGGTAGTCTGGTGCATGTCGGAAGAGGAGAACTAGTGGATTCTGCTTTTATTGGAATACTGTTGGTTGGTGGCGGAGTAATCGCCGCAGGTCTGGGGCTGGCAATAACGCGCCGGCTGGTGCCTAGTCCCGCGCTCGATTCTCATCACGAGGTGGCCGGGTTCATCTTTGGGACTGTTGGGGTCATTTACGCGGTGCTGTTGGCTTTTGTCGTCGTGGCTGTGTGGGAGCAGTTCGAAGCGGCGAAGACCGCGGTTTCTGAAGAGGGCAATCATCTGGGCAATATCGTCCGGTTGGCGGAAGGCCTGAAACAGGACGAGACTGCGCGGATCCTCTCGGGCGCGAAAGAATATGCCCGGACTGTGATTGAACACGAATGGCCCGCGATGGAGTCTGGCGACACGCGGGAAGTGGCCCACTCGTCAGCCGACAATTTGTGGAAGGTAATACGCGATTTCAACCCAGCCACAGAGAGGGAACAGGTGCTCTACGCTGAGATGATCAATCAGATGGATGAGCTTGGTGGCGACCGCCGATCCCGCCTCCACGCAAGTTATGACGATCTGCCAAACCTCATGTGGGTCCTGCTGATTGGCGGCGGGATAACGACCGTGGCCTTCACTTATTTCTTTCGTGTGAAGGGGCTAACTACGCAGCTCCTGATGACGTCGGCACTGGCTGGGATTACGGTATTCGTGCTTTTTCTTATTCTCGCGCTGGACAATCCCTTTCGTGGGTCGGTCAGCGTTTCTCCCGAGCCGATTGAGTTCGTGCTCCAGCGCCTCCCGTGACCGGTTTTCACCTGTGGGCATCGTCGATGATCGCGTGGCAGTCCGCGGTTGAGATTCCGATGTCCCGATCCCTCACCCCTGCACAGGAAGAAGAAATTCGACGATGAAAGTGCTTGTCATTGGCTCTGGGGGTCGCGAGCACGCCCTTGTCTGGGCGCTTAAGCAGAGCAAACTGGTGAGGGATATCTACACGACTTCAACGAATGCGGGGATACTTAGCCTCGCCCGCTCCGCCGAAGTCGGACCCGATATCGACTCCGTATCCGATTTCGCCATACGCGAACGCATTGATTTGACCGTTATCGGCCCTGAACAACCTCTCGTCGATGGGTTAGCCGATTGCCTTTCTTCGCTGGGCCTGACGGTCTTCGGACCACGACGGATGGCGGCGCGTCTTGAAGGGAGTAAGGTCTTCGCCAAGGAGTTCATGCAGCGCAACGGTGTGCCAACCGGGCGCTTTGAAATCGCCAACAACGCGAACGAAGGCTTTGCGTTGATTGAACGGGGGGCGTTCCGATTTCCCGTCGTTCTCAAGGCGGACGGCCTCGCCGCAGGCAAGGGCGTTATCATCGCCCAGGATGAAGCGGAAGCGCGGCAAGGCGTTGAGGACCTGATGGTGCGGCAGGCGGTGGGAGAGGCTGGCTCACGAGTACTCTTTGAGGAATGCCTTGTGGGCCGCGAGCTTTCATACCTCGTTCTTTGTGATGGCTCGACGTATTCAGCGCTGCCCGTCGCGCAAGATCACAAGCGGGCTTTCGACGGGGATCGCGGGCCTAACACGGGAGGGATGGGGGCTTTTTCAGTTGACGGACTGTTGGACTCCGCGCTCGAGGACCGGATTCAGCGGGAGATTGTTGAGCCGACCCTCGAAGGTGCAAGGCGTGAGGGCTTTCCGTTTCAAGGCGTACTTTATTGCGGCCTGATGCTGACCAGTGACGGACCGATGGCGCTTGAATACAACGTTCGATTCGGAGATCCGGAAACGCAGGCGATTCTGAGGCGGCTCAACTGTGATCTGGCGGAGCTATGCGTCGCTGTCGGGCGCGGGGAGTTGGCGCGGTACACGCCACGGTGGAATGATCGGGCGGCGGCGTGCGTCGTTGTAGCCTCAGCCGGTTATCCGGGCAAATACGGGATCGGCGCGACGATTTCTGGCATCGAAGAGGCGGAAGATGTCGACTCGGTGGTCGTTTTTCACGCAGGAACCCGGATGGACGGGGGGCGCACGCTGACGGCCGGCGGCAGGGTATTGGGCGTTACCGCGGTGGCGCCCTCGCTGGCGGAAGCGACTAGTCGAGCTTATCAAGGCGTGGCGCGGATCAGCTTCGAAGGAATGCATTTCCGAAGCGACATTGGGATTTGATTTTGGATTTTGGATTTCTGGGGGCTCGGCCGCCGGATGACCTCTTCGAGTCTGGATTGAGCCTTGCGACCGTTGCCTGGCATCGGGGCGAGTGGCGACCCAAAAGCCGAATCAATGAATCCGTGACCGGCCCGAAGTTCCGAATCCAAAATCCCAAATCTGATCGGGTTTGCCCCATCCGAGCGTCCCGAATCGGCTTCCCCAATCCAAAATCCCCAATCCAAAATGCAAAATCGATCTGACTTTAGGTGGCGCTGCTGGTATACTTACCGCTTAAGATGCTGCCTTTGGCTGCTAGCTGAGTGAACATTGAGACTGGTGAGGACGTAGTTATCGGAGTGAGTTGGCGGCCCGCGAGCCGCGCGCGGTTTTCAAGCGCCCTTCTGACCACGTCGCGAGATGAAAGGAACCCCAAGATGTGGAGCCGACTGAAACGACTGTTCCGGTCGATTTTCGGTGGAATGATCGAAGGTGCGGAAGATCCTGAACTGATTCTCCAGCAGGTCATCCGGGATATGCGCGACAAAGTCCCGGAGATGAACAACAACGTGGCGCAGGTTCTCACCAACGAGAAGCTGTTGGCGAGGACTCTGGAACAACACGAGACGAAGCTCGGGGAACTGGACAACAAGGTCAAGGCGGCGATCAAGATGTCGCGCGACGATCTGGCGACGGCCTATATTGGCGAACTTCAATCCACACAGAAGGCAGTCGAAACCACACGCGGTCAACTGGTGCACGCCAAGGTTGCTTCCGAGAAGGCAATCAAATTCCGTGACAGCTATCTTATCCAGATGAAGCGTAAGTCTGAGGAGGCGATGCATCTGATTGCGCAAAGCAAGCAGGCGCGGATGCAGGAACAGCTGGCACAGACGATGGCCAGCTTTCAGATCGGCGACGACTCATCAACTTTTGATGACATGCGTGAGAAGATATCGCGTCGAGCAGCCGCGGCCGAGGCCAAGGCCGAGCTCGCCTCCTCTGGCGTGGACTCGAAGATGCATGAGATCGAAACCGAGATCGCAGGCATCGAGGCTCAGGACATGCTGCAGGCTTACAAGCGGCAGATGGGTGTGCTCCCCGAGGCTACTCAACAGAAGCTGGGCGAAGGCGCTCCAGTGATCGGAATCGAAAGAACGCTCGGCGCCGCGGAGAACGCACCACCCGAGCGGTCCAAATCCCAGGAGTAGGGTCGCAGGAGTAGGTGTGTCAGGCGGTGACGTTTTTCAGATGCAATTCAAAATCTCCTACATCAAGGAAGCCCTGAAGGAGCCGATCAATATCGGGGCGCTGCTGCTGGCTGGGGCGGCGGCAGCCTATTCCGCAACGACCGGAACCCTTGAGCCGACCTTGATTTTGGCGTCGACGCTGATTGCGGAAGGCGCCTACCTTGCGATGCTGCCTGCTTCAACACTCTATCGCCGAATAGTCGATCGCCGTTCGCGACACTTACAGGACGAGTGGCGTCGAAAACAGCGCCTTGATCTGATCAAGACCTTTGATCCGAGGGAACGCGAGGCGGTTGATTATCTGAGCTGGATGAAGAGCCAGATAGCGAGCAACTTTAAGAAGTTCACACGTCTTCTGGAGACGCCTCCGC
>JBDTUW010000070.1:0-10673 GCA_040007555.1 Acidobacteriota bacterium
GGAGGGAGCAACCGGAACCCTATACCTGCAGAGCCTGCCTCGCGTGCGATGTTCGCAGTTGAAAGCAATTCGGTGGTCGCCGAGGTCGGGATGGTTCCGAACCAGCCGCTATTCTTCGCTGACAGCAAGGAGAAAGGGCGATCGGAAGATGACCTTATTGCCTACACACGCGTGAAGCACATGGCGACCAGGGATGATGAGTGGCTGGTTCGGCTCGCCATGGTAAAGAGCGGCGTGCGCGCGATGGATGCCGTTCAGGAGTTTCTTGCGAGTGAGGCCGGAGGGCGCGTCAGGATTGATGAGTTTGTTGTCACAGGAGCTTCGAAGCGTGGGTGGACTACCTGGCTTATTGGCGCAGTGGATAAACGTGTTGTCGCGATCATGCCAATGGTCATCGATGCACTCAACTCCGAGGCAATAACGCGGCATCATTACGAGGCATACGGTTTCTTCTCACCCGCGCTCAAGGATTACGTTAATCATGGAATCTTTCCCGGAAAGATCGGAACTCCTGAATATCGGGCTATCCTCGCCATCGAGGACCCATATTATTACAAGGACCGGGAGCGACTGCAGATTCCAAAGTTCCTGCTCAACGCCGCCGGGGATCAATACTTTCTGCCGGACAATTCACAGTTCTATTACAATGAGCTGAAGGGCGAGAAGTATCTCAGGTATGTCCCGAATGCCAAGCACGATCTTGCAGGGTCCGATGCTCGTGAGAGTCTGCTGGCCTTTTACCAGTCGATTATCGCCGGGACGAAACGGCCTCGCTTTAGTTCGACCAGAGGCCCCGATGGAACCTGGGTCGTAACGGTTGTCGACAAACCGCTCGAGGTCTTGCTTTGGCAGGCAACCAACCCGAAAGCCCGTGATTTTCGGGTCGATACGATAGGAAAGGCCTACACCAGCTCGGTGCTCAAGCCCGAACCGGACGGGACTTATGTGGCGCGCGTGGCAAAGCCTCGTGAAGGGTATACGGCGTTCTTTGTCGAGCTGGTTTTTGCGAGCGGAGGCAGGATTCCCTTCAAGTTTTCTACTGAGGTGAGCATTGTGCCCAATGTCCTGCCCTTCAAGTTTCCGAAATAGCACGCGCTTGCGGCGGACGGGGATGTCAAAAAGCGAACTTTGCGGTCGAGTTCGTCGTTCAAAACAGATGGACCGATTGATGTCAACCCGGCTGACCTCAGATCTGGCCTGATCTCGGAAACGGAATGAAGTTCTTCGAAGCATTCAAACTCGCCCTTGCCTCCCTTCGCGCGCACAAGCTCCGCTCGTTCCTCACCCTGCTCGGAGTGATTTTCGGGATCGTCACGGTGGTCGCAGTGGCCTCGGTGATCGAGGGATTCTTCCGATATGTCGATCGGACGATCACGCAGGACCTGGGAACCAACACGGTCCTTCTGGACAAGTACGGCATCATCACCAGCTTTGAAGAGTTCATCGAGGCCAACAAGCGGAACAAGGACCTGAAGCTTGAGGATGTGAGCTACCTGCGCGAGCGAATGACATTGGCGGCTTTTGTGGGAGCACAGGCGGGTGCGAACGCGGAAATGCGGGCGGGCAGTCAGAAGCTGACTAACATGTCGGTTCGCGGAATGACGCCGAGTATGGCCAACATCGACACGGTTCAGGCAGAGTATGGCCGATACATCGGGGATGTCGATGATGAGCGCCGCCGTCCCGTGGCTGTGCTTGGTTCGGAGGTGGCAGACAAGCTCTTCAACCGGCGCGATGTTGTCGGTCAGGAAGTAAAGATCGACGGCCTGCCGTTCGAGGTCATCGGAGTTGCGAAAGAGTTGGGAAGTGCTTTCGGACAGTCACGAGATGATTTTGTCATCGTTCCCCTCGGCTCGTTCCAGAGGATTTGGGGCTCGCGCCAATCGCTCAGTATCTCCATCAAGGGAATCGAGGGGGTCGGACTTCAGGAGGTGCAGGACCAGGTTCGAATGTTGATGCGGGCGCGCCATCACCTGAGTTATCGCGACAAGGATACGTTTGGTTTTGTGACTGCCGACGCGATCAATGGCTTTGTACAGAATATCTTTGGACTGGTTGCCGCAGTGGCGCTTGGAGTGGTTTCGATTTCCCTTGTTGTCGGCGGTATTGTGATCATGAACATCATGCTGGTGTCCGTGACTGAACGAACACGTGAGATTGGGATTCGCAAGAGCCTGGGTGCACGACGGCGCGATATTCTCATGCAATTCCTCGTCGAATCGACCGTTCTATCAGCGATCGGAGGTCTGATGGGGCTGCTCATCGCGTATTTAATAGCTCGGCTGCTGATGATCTTGACACCGATTCCTGCAGAACTGCCGATCTGGGCGGCGGTGCTTGCGATAGTTGTCTCGAGCAGTGTGGGATTGATCTTCGGGATTTATCCCGCCTGGAAGGCCGCGAGGCTCGATCCGATAGTTGCGCTACGATCCGAGTAAAGATCCGACGAGTAAAGATCCAAGTAGATAAGACCATGATGATCAAACAGGAACTCAGAGAGTTGTTCTCGCAGGCGATGGTCACGCTTTGGACGCATAAGTTCCGCTCGTTTCTAACCGTTCTCGGGGTCGTCATCGGAACGGCGACCGTGATCGCAGTCGCTTCGCTCGCGAGTGGACTGGAGGCGGGGTTTAAGGAGCAGATCGAACAGTTCGGGACAAATGTTGCTTTTGTCAGCCGTTTGGGCGGTGGCCCGCGGCACTCAGATTTCACGGAGGAAGAGAGGAAGCGTAAGCCGATTACTTACGACGATGCGGTGGCCTTGAGTCAATTGCCGTCAGCTGCGGCCGCATCGCCATTGCTTCGACCAAATGGGTTGCCGCCAACGGTCAAGTTCCGAAACAACGAAGTCAGGACACCGCAGGTGAGAGGCGTCTGGGCTGCGTATGCCCGGACTCGCGAGGTCTCGATCGGGAGCGGAAGGTTCTTCAACGAGTCCGAAGACGAACACCGCATCCCGGTCTGCATCATCGGATTCAACATCGCCGAGAAGCTCCTTCAAGGCTACGAGCCATTGGGCAAGGAAATTCTCGTTGGCAACAAGGTTTTCACGGTTATCGGCGTGCTCGAACAGGCGAAGATGGCCGTTGGAGGACCGCCGGCTGACAGCTTTATCTTTATCCCGTACAACGTCATGAAGTCGATTTACCCATCGCAACAAGACAACTTTGTCGCGCTTGGGGCTTATCCGGGGAAGCTGGATCAATTGATCGATGAAGCGACTGAGCTGTTGCGCAGACGCCGCCAGGTGCCGGCCGATAAGCCAAACAGTTTCGACATCACAACGCCGAGCGGGATCATCGAGAGCTTTAACCAGATGTTGCTTATGGTCTCGATGATCGTCATTCCGCTGGTCAGCGTTGCCCTGCTTGTGGGTGGGATCGGTGTCGCGAATATCATGCTTGTCTCGGTCACCGAGCGAACCAAGGAGATCGGGGTTCGTCGCGCCATCGGCGCCCGTCGATCGGACATCATCTGGCAGTTCCTTCTTGAGGCAATGACCCTGACTGGTATCGGTGGCCTGATCGGTATCGCGCTTGGGATTCTCATCAGTCTCCTGCTCAAACTACTGAGCATTCCCTCCACGGTACCCATGATCTGGGTAGCAATTGGTTTTAGTGTGTCGGTCGCAATTGGTCTCGCAGCCGGTCTCTATCCGGCGATGAAGGCTGCACGCCTCGATCCCATCGAAGCTCTGCGATACGAATAGCGCTCAACCCGCCCACTTCCCGCGAGACGGAAGGCCGGAGAGAGAGGGCCGAAAGTGCCCTGTTTTTCTGCGATTTCGTCGCCTGGATACCCGCATCACACGTCCTCCAGAGAATCCAATCGACCCGTGATTGCGTATTCAAATCTTGGTGGTGTCTAATACGGAACGCGAAGGGGCGGCCACGAAAGTGCCCGGTAGCCATGATCAAGAACTTCTCTTACTACAGTCTGGTACGCGGTATTGGGTCGGGGGGGATGGGCGAAGTATATCTCGCTGAGGACAGCCGTCTCGGTCGCAAGGTCGCGATTAAGATACTGCCGGCAGATTTTACTCACGACGAGGATCGGGTTCGACGTTTCGCCCAGGAGGCTCGTTCGGCCTCGGCTCTGAATCATCCAAATATCATCACCATTCACGACATTGGAGAGGTTGACGGTCAGCATTACATCGCTACCGAATTTGTTGAGGGAGACACTCTGAGGCAAATACTCGCTCGAGGTCCGGTACCGCTTGCGGATGCGCTTGAGATCGCGCTCCAGATCGCGAGCGCGCTGGGAGCCGCTCACACTGCGGGTATCGTCCACAGGGACATCAAACCAGAGAACGTCATGCGTCGCCCCGACGGATACGTCAAGATCCTCGACTTTGGCCTCGCCAAGCTCACCGAGCCGGACGTCGATCCTGACTCCTCGACCCGGCCGCTGCTCGAAACCGCGCCCGGGATCGTCATGGGTACGATCGCCTACATGTCTCCCGAGCAGGCGCGCGGTCTGCGACTTGATGGGCGGACGGACCTCTTTTCCATGGGCGTAGTCCTCTACGAGATGGTGACGGGCCGACGACCGTTTGCCGGTGATACCGCAAGCGATATGCTGGTCTCGATACTGGATCGAGAACCGCCAAGTCTCGGCCACTTCTTAGAAAGCGTTCCTTCGGAACTCGAAGGAATCGTCGCTCGCCTGCTTGCCAAGGATGCTGAAGGTAGATATCAAAATGCTTCCGAGGTCATCACCGATCTGAAACGCATCAAGGCTCGCGTCGATTCGGGCGCGCAAACAAGCTATCTGGCGCCTCGTGAGGAATTGTCAGCTGCGGCGTTTGACGCGCCGACGGCGGCGATGACCGCGGCGAAATTGATGCCGGATGTCTATGCGACTTCGATTCGACGACCAGCCGATCCGACGGATGAAACCCGGGCAGCCGGTACTGGTGGCGACCTGGGACCGCCGAGCACTCGCGGCAGGCGACAATGGCTCGTTGGATTCATTGGCCTGGTTGTTCTCTTCGCTGGTGGTGTTTTCGCATATCGTCAGTTTGGAGTGGATGATCGAATCGACTCGCTTGCGGTGCTGCCTTTCGCGAACGAGACTGCCGACAAGGGCTCCGATTACCTGTGTGATGGGATCACTGAGGGCCTGATCAATTCGCTTTCGCAACTGCCGGAGCTATCAGTCATTTCGCGAAGTTCCGTGTTCCGATTGAAAGGAAAGGAAGCGGATGTGCAGTCGGTTGGTCGCGATCTGGGAGTCAAGTCTGTCCTGTTTGGGCGTGTCAAACGGGAAGGTGACGAGCTGGTGATCAATGCGGAACTTGTCGATGCGCGCACGCGCCGGCAAATCTGGGGCGAGCGGTTTCGTCACAAAGCCGCTGACCTGATGACAGTTCAGGAGGAGATGATCAGCTCAATTGCCAATCGATTGCGCCTGCGGCTCTCCGATGACACGAAGAAGACGCTCGCTACGCGCCCGACCAACAATCCTGAGGCCTATCAGCTCTATCTACGGGGACGCTATTATTGGAACGTTGGCTCTCCCCAGGCCCTCAAGCAGGCAGATGAGTACTTCGAGAAGGCCGCCGCGCTTGACCCGAAGTACTCGCTCGCCCTCGCAGGGTGTGCCTCGTGTCATGCGTTTGGCTCTGACTATCTGGAGCCACCGAGTGAGAGCATGCCGAAGGCAAAGCAGGTGGCGCTGGCCGCGCTTAAACAGGATGAAAACATCGCCGACGCGCACCTCGTGCTGGCTCGAGTGAGTTGGATGTTTGATCGCGACTATCCGACGGCCGAGCGAAAGTTCCGGCGCGCAATCGAGTTGGACGCGGATGAGCCACATGCCTACGAACAGTACGCGCAGTTTCTGGCCCTGATGGGACGCGGCAACGAGGCGCTCGCTGCAATCGATAGTGCCCGCACACTCGATCCGGCATCGGCACAGATCAAGCAGACGACCGGAATGATCTACTACTACCAGCACCGATACGACGAGGCCCTTGACGCTTTCAAACAGGCCATCGGGCTCGACCCGAATCTGGCGGCGAGCCACGAATGGGCGGGAATTGTTTATGAGCAAAAGGCGATGAAGCTGGAAGCGATCGAGGAGTATCTCAGGGCGAGACGGATCGCTGTGGACCGGCCGGATTATCTTGGCGAGCTGAAAGGCGCGTACGTGAAGGGGGGATGGCAAGGCTTCTGGCGAAGGGAGCTTGAGTTCCTGCAAACGCGAGCCGTCTCCAGTTACGTGCCCGCGACTCAGCTTGCCGAAGCGTATATACGCCTTGATGACTCTCGGCAGACGCTTGTTTGGCTGGGTAGGGCTGTAGAGGAACGGGACGGAAAGGTCGTCGCCGTCAAGGTCGATCCGGCATATGAGAAACTCCATGGTGATCCGCGGTTCCAGGAGCTTGTCAGACGAGTGATACCATAGCCTCAACGACCATCGGCACGAGAGGATTCCAAAGTGGCAAACATTCAGTTCCTGGGTGCGACCGAGACTGTCACCGGCTCGCGACATCTTGTTGAAGTTGATGGCTATCGAGTGCTCATCGACTGTGGGCTGTTTCAGGGATTGAAGGCGCTGCGCAAGCGAAATTGGGACCCCTTTCCGGTCAATCCAGCCTCGATCAATGCGGTCATCCTGACGCACGCGCACATCGATCACACGGGATATCTTCCGCGCCTCGTCCGGGATGGATTCAGCGGGCCCGTCTATGCCACTCCCGGGTCAACTGAGCTTGCGCGGATATTGCTGCCTGATTCGGCCCGGCTTCAGGAGGAAGAAGCCGCATATGCCAATCGCAGGGGATACTCGAAGCACTCGATCGCGTTGCCTCTTTACACCGAAGCGAATGCGAATGCGGCGCTGCGGTTGCTCGAGTCTGTCAACTATGAAACGCGCGTCAATCTGACGAAAGACATTTCGTTTGAGTTTATTGGGGCTGGACACATCCTCGGATCCGGGTTTGTGAGCCTTAACGTCATCAAAAAAGACGGGCAGTCACGGCGTTTGCTTTTGACGGGAGATATAGGCAGATACGACGAGCCGATACTCAACGATCCCGAGCCGGTAGAAGAAGCCGACTTCATAGTTCTGGAGTCTACCTACGGCGATCGCGCGCATCCTGATATCGACGTCAAGGCGAAGCTCGCCGAGATCGTCAATGACACGGCGAGGCGTGGTGGGCATCTGCTTGTGCCTGCGTTTGCAGTTGGGCGTACGCAACAGTTGGTTTACCTTCTGCGCGAGCTTGAGGACGAAAAGCGCATTCCACAGTTGCCTGTCTATGTGGACAGCCCAATGGCGGTCAAGGCGACGAACATTTATCTCAAGCACAAGGAAGATCACGATGTCGATATGCGAGCTCTGGTGAAAGGCGATCGTGATCCCCTCGCGACCCATCGCTTTGCGCTTGCGAGGACGCGTGAAGAATCGAAGCGGATCATGTCGCAGGAGGAATCGTCGATCGTCATCTCAGCCAGCGGCATGGCAACAGGCGGACGCATCCTGCACCATCTCAACAATCGGCTTGGAGATGCTCGTAACACGGTGATGTTTGTCGGGTTTCAGGCTGTCGGAACGCGCGGGCGTCGACTCGTGGACGGCGAGAAGGAGGTTAAGCTTTTTGGCGAGTGGGTGCCGGTGCGTGCGAAGATCGAATCGCTCGAGAATCTGTCGGCCCATGGAGACTGGCGCGAGATTCTGCGCTGGCTCGCGGGATTCAAACGCGCACCCGAGAAAGTGTTCCTGGTGCATGGCGAGCCCGCTGCCGCTGCTTCGCTGAAGCGGAAGATCGAGGAGCGATATGGATGGCAGGTTGAGATACCAACTTACCTGGAGAAGCAGGAAATATGATTGTCGAATACGGGGGTAAGCGACCAAAGATCGGCCGGCGAGTCTTTATTGCGCCGACGGCCGTCATTATCGGAGACGTTGAGATCGGAGATGACGCGAGCATCTGGTTTGGGGCGGTTCTGCGCGGCGATGAGGGACGGATCCTTATCGGAGATCAGAGTAACGTGCAGGACAACGCCGTCCTGCATACGACACCAACTCATCCAACGGTCCTCGCATCGCGGGTAACGGTCGGGCACGGGGCGCTGCTCGAAGGATGTTTTATCGAAGAGGGGGCGGTTATCGGAATGGGCGCTGTCGTGCTGCAGGAAGCTGTCGTCGGGGCCAGATCACTCATCGGCGCGGGTAGCGTCGTGACCCGTGGCACCAACATCCCTCCAGGCACACTCGCCGCCGGGTCTCCCGCTGTCGTCAAGAAAGAGATCAGTGGGGTAGCGCTGCGCTCCATCGAGCGCAGCGCTGCCATCTACTGTCAATTGGCCGGCCACTACCTCGAACAGCACATTGATGAGCTGTAGGAGATGAGCGCCACCCCCTTGGCCTCTTAGAATCCCCGTGAGATAGAGAAATATAAGATATTTCGTTCCGTGCTGTGACCCCAGTCAATGCGAACGGCGAGGTCTTTGTTGTAGCGGAATTGGACCGCTGGACCAAAGCTGGCACGCCACGGCGCCTCACCGAATTTGTCATTGCGGATGATCGCAGCATTTGTTTTCGAGCGAGTATCTCCCCACGACCTTCCAAGATCGCCGAAGAACGCAATGTCTACGCCTCGATCCTCTTTCATGGCGTAAACCGTCTGTCTCAATTCACCCGAAAAGAGCAGCAGGTTGTGTGAGCGGAATCGATAGTTGGTAAACCCCCGGACGAAGCTCCTTCCGCCAAGGAACGAGTTCATATAAAAGGGAATCTGACTGCCGCCCTTTGGGCTCCGCAAGTCCGCCATTGCCCTGAACGCGAATGACGTTTTGTCACTGAACAAAGGAACATAGACCCGCCCGTCGATCTGACCCTCGGTCCAGCCATAGGTTGTCGGGAGATTGTTGTTGATTCCATCAGCGGAAGCGGCGCGAGCGTAGAGGAATCCTCCGCGAGTCAGGCCATGATCATCGTTGCGACCGTCGGCCTCGAAAAAACCGCCGTAGGCAAAGAACTCCAGGTGTTCCCGAAGTCCAGGAACCCAGCGCGTGATCGGTTGAACGTTCGGATTACCGGAGAAGAGGATATCGATCGGGGGTTCGTCCTCGAACTGGCCGCGATAGCTTGAGATGTTGATCCGGCCCAGATAGAGGCCAGCCGAAAGCTTGGGTGTAAAGTCCCGTACGAACATCCCCTCGATGTCCCGGGTCTCGAGGTCAAAATTGGTTCTGTCTGCCTCGTTTGAACGCGGACCGAGACCGAAGAATGTATCGCGCGTCCTACGAAGATAGGTAAACCACACCTCTCCATGGTTTTTGTCGCTACCGACCTTTGGAAGATACGCGGAGAGCTCGAATTTGCGATAGAACCGGGTAGACACCAGGGCTCGAGCGCGAAATTTGACGCCTGGTATCTTATCGGCAGTGGTGAATTGGACGCCAAATCCAAAGCCGCTACCCTGCTCGAAGCCACCAAACAGAGCGTTGACGTACTTTGTGCCAAAACTGATGACGGTCAGCTCCTGTCGGCGCGGCGCCTTTCGCCCTTCGGATGTCACCTTAAACGGCAGATTTTTCGGTATTCCCTGCGCCGGCGCTGCCGAAGCGGAATCAGCTTCCAGCGTTGCCTCGGTGTCCGGATTCGGAGGGATGAAAGAGGGGGGCGTCAATAGAAAGCTTCGGGGCCGAAACGTCTGGACGCGACTGGAGGGTGAATCATCTGGTGACGGTTCCTGACCCTGCGCCAGTGCGGTTAAGGAGGTTAGTGAAAGAAGAACAAGCAGAGAGGCAAGCTCTAGAAAAACCTGTCTTTTGCGAGTGAATGTCTGCATCAAACTCCTCCTGGGATCGGCGAGCGCTCTCAAAAACTAAACAAAGCCTGAAACAGTTCAAGGCCGCTATTTGAATGTGGCCGGTCCTGCCTGTCAAGCAGAACCGGTGCCCAGCAGGGACAGCAACGACTGCAGACCGTGAATTAGGAGATAACAGGGAACGGGAACCATTAACCATCAATGACAGAAGCGATCGCGGTTTGTCGTGCCCGTTTCAGTCCTTGCAGTCCCTGCAGTCCCTGCAGTCCTTGTTGTCCTTGCTATCCCTGTCCCTGCGGTCTCTGATTTCGGCCCGGCGCGAATGAAATAATCCCGAACTAATCCGGTAAGCGCACGTGGTAGAATGCGGCCAAGACCTTGTCGAGGAAGCCGGCAATGACATCAGAAGATTTCACTATCCGCCACGCGAGAACGATCGCCAATCTCTGGAATGGCATTGCTGCGCGTTATGGCGTCACGGAGGTGGATTTCTCTGAGCGGCTCTACCTGGCCACATCGAGGGCCGGTGAACTCGACACAACAGGTAATGGCGCACGTTTTCTGGAGACCGTCAAAGCGGATGAACTGTGCCTCGTTCTGGCGTGCGAAAGAGGCGAAGAGTCGGCCTGGGTCGACTTCGACACTAACTACAGACAGGGTATGCACGCTGCGGCGCGCGCGTTGACCAAGGATGATGCCGAGGCAGAAGACCTGATCCAATCGCTGATCGGGGACCTGTACGGTGTCAGACTCGACGGTAACCGGCGGTTGAGCAAGTTCGCGCATTACGCGGGCCGCGGCTCGCTGGGAGGCTGGCTTCGGGCAGTGGTCTACCAGACATTTATCGATCGCAAGCGGCAGACGGCGCGTCTCGAGCAAGTTGAGGAAG
>JBDTUW010000071.1:0-10591 GCA_040007555.1 Acidobacteriota bacterium
AACCGATGCGAGTCAAAAACATCTTCATCTGTTCCGAGGTGGTGTTCTGCGCCTCATCGAGGATGATGAAAGCGTCGGACAGGGTTCGGCCACGCATGAACGCAAGCGGCGCGATCTCGATCACGCGCTTCTCCAGAAAACGCGTCACCCGCTCATAGTCGATGAGATCGAAGAGGGAATCGTAGAGGGGGCGCAGATAAGGGTCTACTTTGTCCTGCAGATCGCCCGGCAAAAATCCCAGTTTCTCGCCAGCTTCGACGGCGGGCCGGGCCAGAATGATGCGATTCACCTTCTTTGCGAGGAGAGATTGTACCGCCATTGCGACCGCCAGAAAGGTCTTTCCCGTACCCGCTGGTCCGATCCCAAAAACAATGTCATGTTGCTCTATTGCTTCAAGATAGAGGCGCTGGTTGGGTGATCGGGCAGTGACCGGCTTGCGCCCCGTCGGGTTGATCTGCTTCTGCGACGTAAACAGCTCACGAAGCGACGCGGTGCGGTCCTCCGCGATTTGCTTAAAGGCGGCTCGCAACTCGCCGTCAGACGGTGCGCGGCCCTCGGCAAACAGCTGGTTGTAGTCCTTGAGGATGCGGTCGACGATGGCCACGTCAGCTTCGTCACCCTCAATCATGAGCTCGCCGCCCCGCGCTCCAACCCGGACGCTGAGCAGTGACTCCAGATATTTTATGTTCTGGTCGTATGGGCCGAATAACGCTTCAAGTCCGCGCTCCGGCAATGTGATCTTCATTGAACGCAGAGGGCTAATTTCTCCTCAATTGGGGCGAGTCTCAACTGGCAATCTCCACCGAACGGCGCCAACCTACTACAGCACCTGTAGCCTGTCAAATCGTTTCTCGGGGAGATACTCAAACGGAAACAATCCCACGGTCGTGACGATGCGTGAGGCCCATGTCGCTGCCGCCCCTCGGGTCAGTCCTCCTGCGCTTCCGCGATCGCTCCAAGAACCTTTTCTCCGTCTCCATCCGCGATGCCGTAGACGCGAACGACCTTCTGTCGTCCGGTTGCGCCCGCGCGAATCTCGACCTTGGATTTGGCTACGCCAAAGAGCCCGGCGATAAGTTTGACCAACTCCTCGTTTGCCGCGCCGTCGACTGGGGGCGCAGCCAGTCGCACCTTAAGTGTCCCGTCAAGGACACCGACGAGGTGGCTCTCGGATGCGCGGGGTTGCACTCGCACGCTGAATGTGACCGCTCCGTCTCTTTCAGTAAACTTGATCATTGCTCAACTCAGGAAGATCATTTGCACTGCTGCCGCAGCGAAGCTCAAGGCAATTCCGAGAATCAAGAATGACCAACCCGCAAACGCCCCGCCAAATTCAAAAAGGTGGAGCAACGGCCCGAGCCGCTGAAATGCGCGTCGTGCCGCTCGAGCAAAAAGACCGAATATCCAGTTAACAAATACGAGAAGCATGAGCGTCAGCAGATAGAAGATAACACCAAGCAGTACTGTTCCAACCAGAAGGCGGATGGCCGTGAAAACATATCCGTCTCCCAGCGCGATCAGAGCCCGTCCGGCACCGGACATCAAGCCAAGAAAATAGGCGACGACGATCGAGATCGCATAACAAGCGATCGCCGTTCCAATCAGCAGCATGAGCACTGCCGGATCAAACTTGAGCGCGCGTCTCAAGGGATAGTAGAAGCGCGAGTTGCGCATGTTGGCCAGCAGAATACTCGCCGGCCTCGTCAGGTGATAGACCACCCGGCTGAAGGGATTCAGATGCAATGTCTCCGAAAGATATCGCGCGATCACCGTTGCCGCCACAACTACCACGATGCCGAGATAGACGTACCACGACAGCCCGGCAATCAGCTGCGCGGCAAAAAGAATGTACTCACCAACAAGCACTAGCGGGGAGAATCCCATTTGCTGACCAACTCCTCTATGCGATCCGCAACTCCAGGAGCGCTTCCGTCGCGTCTCATCAAATCCATTCAGATGGGCTCATTCGCCCAGACGAATGCGGCACGCCAGTCAAAGCCTGAGGGCGCCTATCACTGCCTGGAGCCAAACAGAGCAGTGCCTACCCGGACCACGGTTGCGCCTTCTTCGATGGCGATCTCGAAATCATGGCTCATCCCCATCGACAGCTCGCTGCAGCTATCTCCGACGATGGCACGTAACTCATCACGCAGCTCTCTCAGCTTGCGAAAGTAGGGCCGAACCTTTTCAGCTTGCTCATGATACGGCGGCACTGTCATCAGCCCGACGAGATCGATGTCATTACAACGCGCGATCTTCTCGGCTGCCGTTGCTACATCATCACCAGCCATGCCCGATTTCGAAGACTCGCCACCGAGGTTGACCTCCAACAGTATCCTGAGTCTTCGGCCAAGTTCAGCCGCTGCTCGGTCCAGGCGCTCCGCCAGGCTAATTGTGTCGACTGAATGGATCGTTTCAAAGAGCTCCACGGCGCGCCGCGCCTTGTTCGACTGGAGATGGCCAATAAAGTGCCACCGCACGCCGAGCTCAGAGGGCAAATCCGAGAGTTCCGCCATCTTCGGCGAAGCTTCCTGAACCCGGTTTTCTCCGAGGATTCGCACGCCGCAGTCAATCGCCGACCTGATTCTCGCAGCGGAGACGGTCTTGCTGACGGCGACCAGCGTGACTTCGGACGAAGCACGTCCCGCCCTCTGACAAGCACTCGCGATCCTCGTGTTGATCAAGTCGAGGCGCGCGCGCGTGTCATCGGCGCGATCAATGGGTGGTATAGGGGAACTCGAGTGCGTGGCCGGAGTGATGCTCATCCCTTCGGTTCAAAGTAGCTCTGCCGATGCTGAATCATGATCAGCTTGGGGTCGATTTGATCGCCAAGATTGACCTTTACGAGAATCTTTCGGCGCTTGCCTTCCTTGCGCGAATTTGATGGTGCGTAGCCGAGACTATATTGATTGCGGGCCAACGCCGAGATCGATTGCAACACTGATGGTATTTCACCAGGAAAGGTCACCGGGAAGTACTTGCCACCCGTTGTGTCAGCAAAGGTCTTAAGCGTGTTCTGCGCCTGGAGCAGGGTCATCCTGTCCGGCACGCCAAACGGTGTCCGCATCGGATCGAGATACTGGTCATATTTCTTCAAAAACATGTTTCCAATTCCGATGATGTAAACGGGGACGCCGGCGTTTTCCACGACTTTGCGCGCCTGGTCGTAGTTGATCTTACTGAAGGTATCCATCCCGGATGCAACCAGCAGAATGGCGGTGCGCCCGTTGACCTCTTCGAGGCCGGCATATTCGCTGGTGGGAGAGGAGTTGGCGGTCTCCTCGAGCACGACACTGTCGCCTTTACCGCCGCGAAGCACAAAGCTCATTGCGTCGAAGAGATTGCTTTCACTGAAAGCGGGATTATTTCGAATCAGCAGGTTGATCGCAGCCGAGAGTTTGGCGGGATCGTCGGTGAAATCAATGATCGGCGTTGGGCGCATATCGTAGGCGACGATCGAGACGAAGTCCTTTGGTTTGACAAAGGTCCGGACAAACTCTGCCGCCGGACGCAGCACTTCAACGCGGCCCGGTTCAAAATAGCCGCTGCTGCCTGAGCCAAGCAAATCGACCAACTTGCTGTATTCAAGAAGGAGGACCATCGTCAAAGGCGCTTCCGGCGTGGAGAAATTCTCGATCTCCTGCTTGACGCCGTCCTCGTATATCTCGAAATTCTCCTTCTTCAATCCCTGAAGGATGCCGCCCGTTTTCTTGTTGTAAACGACGGTCTCGACATTGACGAGATCGGTATCGATCGCGATCGCCGCCGGCGGCTGAGTCTTGTCGATCTTTTTCTCTTCCTGCTTTTTTTGCTCTTCCGGATCACCGGAGGCATTGGGATTCTTCTTGGTCTTCTCGCCAGTTTTGCGACCTGCCTGCGCGCTTGCTTCGCGGTCGCCGATGACGCTAAGAAGCGCCAGAGCGAGAACTATCGCCACCATCAGCGCCAAGCCAGTCTTAGCCGTCCGATTGAAGGTCCGAACCCTGATTCCTGTCATTGATACAGCCTCCCGCGAGCCCCGCATACGATTGTTGTTGTGCGCGGCCGCTATCCGCGAAATCCAGACGTTTGAGTCTATCAGATGCGTCACTCTATGAGAAGTTGCCCTGGCGTCGCGTCGCACTCAACACCTCTGGTGTTGCACGGTGTTGATGAGAGATATCTTACGTCATGTCAGGCGTGATCTAAGGAAAGGGGTGGGGAGATTGAGGCAGTTGAGGTGTTGGAAGAAAGCGAAGGGGCAAGGGTTGCATTCTCGCTGGCGTGTATGCTAGCCTGCGACATCATTGCGCGCGTATCGTCACCGACCGTGCCCCCGAAGAGCCCGAAGAGAGATCGACACCGGCGGATGACGAGGTAACCAGCCCGCTGATTTCATTCAAAATTCAGAACCGTGCGGCATCCCCACACTCTGAAATCTACGGAGCCAAGGAAACATCGCTATGACACAGGAAAAGCGCTTTTATACATTTATTTTTGCGCCCACCGCGAGCTCGCCATTTAAGAAATTCGTCCTTCATTATCACATCATATACGGCATCCTCGCGCTCGCACTCGTGGGTGTCATGACACTTGGGGTAGGGGCATACAGGCTCACCCGCCACGCTATCGTACTCGCAAAGTTCAACCTCATCCAGATGGAGAACCGCAAGCTTCGTGATGAGAATCATGAGGTCAAAAACAATCTGGATCGTCTCCAGGGACGGGTCGCAGTCATCGAAACCACTTCGCGGAAGCTTGCCGAGGTTTCAGGTCTCAGGCAACCCGGCGATCTCAGTACCAACATCGGAAGTGGCGGTCCGAGCGGCGGCGATATCGACGACCTCGAACATGCAACCGCAGCGCTCGAGCGAGAATTGAGGCAGATCAAGGATGTGGTCGATCGCAACCAGGTGAAGCTATCCTCGACACCGACGGGCTGGCCGGTTCGCGGATATGTGACTGATGGCTTTGGCACTCGCGCGGACCCGTTTGGAGCGGGCCACGAGGTTCACTCAGGTCTCGATATCTCGGCGACCTTTGGAACTGCGATCGAAGCGACGGCCGATGGGATCGTCATCTTTGCCGGTACCTATGCCGGATATGGGAATGTGGTTGTCATCGATCACGGCTATGGTGTCACGACAAGATATGGCCATATGTCGCGGGTCGATACGACGGCTGGACAACGCGTCCACCGTGGAATGCAAATCGGCGCCGTTGGCAGTACCGGTCGTTCTACCGGTCCGCACTGCCACTACGAAGTCCGCCTCCACGATCGACCAGTCAATCCTCTCAACTATCTTTCGGTTGGACGATCCTGAATAGCCGGTTCTTCATTTCGGAAAAGGCGTCGAGCCTGGAATCCACCTGATGAAGGGAGTGGATTCCATGCTCGAGTTGCTTTTCAGCCCGAAAGAGACGGTCGCGTCGCTCGCGTTTACAACGCGTGATGCTCCTGCAGACTGAGTACCTTCGGCTCCTCCTGAAGAAGCGAGGCGATCGCGAGTACAGCCGCACTTGCACCAGTCAGAGTTGTGAACGAGACTACATTGTAGTTCATCGCCGCCCGCCTGATTGCTTTCTCGTCATAGAACGAAGACCTTCCCAGTGGCGTATTGACGATCAGATCAATCGCATCGCTCTTGATCAGATCGACGACATTCGGTCGCCCTTCGTTTACCTTAAAGACGCGTTCGCAGGGCACGCCGGCATCGAGGAGATAGGTGGCAGTACCGCGTGTCGCCACGATCTTGAATCCGAGCTCATGGAGCCGTCTGGCGACTCGAAGCGCGTTATGCTTGTCGCTGTCATTGACGCTGACGAAGGCGGTGCCGCCCAGAGGCAGGCTTGCGCCGGCACCCATCTGCGCCTTCGCAAACGCTCCACCAAAGCTCTCCGCCATCCCCATGACTTCGCCTGTCGACCTCATCTCCGGCCCAAGCAGTGGGTCCACTCCTGGAAATTTCACAAAGGGAAATACCGGCTCCTTGATAAAGAAGTTCTTGACGGTTAGCTCTTCAGGGAGATTGAATCCCGCAAGCGTCTTGCCTGTCATGATGCGCGCGGCGATCTTTGCCAACTGCACGCCGGTCGCCTTTGACACAAAGGGTACCGTCCGCGAGGCGCGAGGATTGACCTCAAGCACGTAAACGATGTCATCCTTGATCGCGAACTGAATGTTCATCAGCCCGCGCACATCAAGGTTCTTCGCGAGAATACGCGTGTATTTTCGCATCGTCTCGAGGTGCTCGGCCTTCACCATATATGGAGGGAGGACGCACGAGGAATCACCTGAATGGATGCCTGCTTCTTCGATGTGCTCCTGTATCCCGGCAATGACGCAGGTCTCACCGTCTGCGAGCGCGTCGACATCGACCTCAAAAGCATCCTCCAGGAACCGATCGATGAGCACCGGTTTCTCAGGAGATGCTTCGACCGCGTTCTTCATGTACCCTTCAAGGCTTGAGTCGTCGTAGACGATCATCATTGCCCGGCCACCAAGCACATAACTGGGTCGTACCAGAACGGGATATCCGATCGAGGCTGCAACTCTACGCGCTTCCTCAAATGAAACGGCTGTGCCATTCACTGGTTGGGGAATATTCAGGTCAACCAGCAACTTTCCGAAGCGCTTCCGATCCTCGGCAAGGTCGATCGACTCGGGACTCGTGCCGATGATTGGCACGCCCGCATCATAGAGTTTCATCGCCAGGTTGAGTGGGGTTTGCCCGCCAAACTGAACAATCACGCCTTCCGGTTTCTCGACGTCAACGATGTGCATGACATCTTCGAATGTCAGCGGTTCGAAATAGAGGCGGTCCGAGGTGTCGTAATCCGTTGAGACGGTCTCAGGATTGCAATTCACCATGATCGTCTCGAAGCCGTCTTCGCGAAGCGCAAATGAAGCGTGGCAGCAGCAATAATCGAACTCGATGCCCTGGCCGATACGATTTGGTCCCGAGCCGAGAATCATGATCTTTCGCTTATCGCTCGGCGCTGCTTCGCATTCAGTTTCGTAGGTTGAATAGAGATAAGGCGTGTTCGACTCAAACTCAGCACCGCAGGTGTCGACTCGCTTGTAGACTGGAGCGATTCCCTCCTCGCGGCGACGCGCACGGACGTCGTCTTCGGAAACCTTGAGCAACTCTCCGAGCCGGGCATCCGAAAAACCGAATCTCTTCGCGGACCACAACTGATCGCGAGTGAGCGAGGCCAGAGTTTCCTGAGACACCTCCCGCTGAACATCGACGATCTGCTGTAACTGCGTGAGGAACCACGGGTCTATCCCGGTCAGCTCATTGATTTCCTCCACCGACCAGCTTCTCTCAAACGCAGCGTGGAGATAGTGAATTCTCTCCGCATTCGGAATGATCAGCTTCCGCCGGAGAGATTCATCATCGACGTGGCTGACTGAAGCGGAGCCGCGTCGCTCGAGCGAACGAACACCCTTCAGGAAGGCCTCCTTGAAGGTACGGCCGATCGCCATCACTTCGCCAACCGACTTCATCTGTGTGCCAAGTGTGGGCTCGACACCGGGAAACTTCTCGAACGCCCATTTGGGGATCTTGACGACGACGTAGTCAATGGTTGGTTCGAAGGAGGCAGGCGTCTTCCGCGTAATGTCATTCGGAATTTCGTCCAGGGTGTACCCAATTGCCAGCTTGGCGGCGATCTTGGCAATGGGGAACCCGGTCGCCTTGGACGCTAGCGCCGAGGATCGCGAGACTCGCGGATTCATCTCAATGACGCGGAGTGCCCCGTCAGTGGGATTGACTGCGAACTGTATATTCGAACCGCCCGTCTCGACACCTACCTTGCGAATAATTCTGATTGCGGCATCGCGCATCATCTGATACTCGCGATCAGTGAGTGTCTGCGCTGGCGCGACGGTGATGGAATCGCCGGTGTGAACGCCCATTGCATCGAAGTTCTCGATCGAGCAAATAATGACGACGTTATCAGCCAGATCGCGCATGACCTCGAGTTCGTATTCCTTCCAACCGATGATCGACTCCTCGACCAGGATCTCGGTGATCGGGCTTGCTGAGAGTCCGCGCTCCGCGATCTCCTCGTACTCCTCGCTATTGAAAGCGATCCCGCCGCCGGTGCCGGCAAGCGTGAAACTGGGGCGGACGATGATGGGAAAGTCGATCTCCTCAGCGGCAGCCTGCGCCTCGAGCATGGTGCGGACGAATCGTGCTTTTGGCATGACCAGTCCGATCTCATCCATCGCCTGTTTGAAGAGCAGCCGGTCCTCAGCGACCTTGATTGCATCCAGTTTTGCACCGATCAGCTCGACGCCATATTGCTCGAGCACTCCCGCATCGGCGAGTGCGACGGTCAGATTGAGGGCAGTCTGACCCCCGACGGTCGGCAATAGCGCCTGTGGTCTTTCGCGCGCGATGATTGCGGTCAGGGTTTCGATGGTCAGGGGCTCAACGTAGGTACGGTCGGCGAGCTCAGGATCGGTCATGATCGTCGCTGGATTGGAGTTCACGAGAATGACCTCGATCCCCTCCTGCTTGAGCGCCTTGCACGCCTGGGTACCCGAATAGTCGAACTCACAGGCCTGGCCGATAACAATCGGTCCGGAACCGATGATCAGAACTCGCTTTAGGTCGGTGCGTTTTGGCATTTAGTGCAGTTCGTCCTCGAAATTTCCCTTTTTGAGCGTCGACTTGAACTCGCGAGAGTAACACGATGAAGGCGCTCAGAAAAAGCCCGGGAAGGCCCATGGGTAAGGGGGTCACGGGTCAGGGATCAGGGATCAGAGGTCAGGGAGCTGCGTTCGTAGTACCGCCTTTAGGCGGAATGTTGCGGTATCCGAGATTCCGCCTAAAGGCGGTACTACGAACGCAGCCCCCTGACCTCTGACCACGCACTTCTTCAAATGTCTTGCCGTGTTCGTTGCTCAAGCTCGGCCAGTTTCCATCGGGGCCAGGCCGAAGTTCGGTTCAGCCGATCCGATTCCTGCGCCAGGTTATCGACACGATCGGACCCGCACTCGGTACACACCGATGTCAAACCTGGAGCGATACTGTTGCAACTGAGACAAATCGTGAACTCCGGGGCGAGGCTCACCGAAGCCACATTCGTCTTGCTGAATGCCTGCAACATCAGACTCATCGCACTCGCGGGAGACGGGACTCCGCCAAGCCATACATCGCTTGAAGCGTTGAGGATGTTCCCGCCCTGAATCGCCCCTTCAATGCGCAACCGATCGATCGTGCTGAGTGCGCTCGAAACCGGAAGCTTCGTCCCGATCGAGTAATACGCGTATTCACCATTCTCGCCGACTTCGTCGGATGGAATCTGAACTACCATCTCTCGCCCAAACGCCCTCAAATCGAGCCTTGCCAGGCGATGAGGAACCGTCAGGTCACGTGACTCGGCGAGCACAAATCTGACCTTGTGCTTCGCGGACAGTCGGCCAACTTCGCGATGGAGATGAGCGATAACCTGTGCGGCGAACTCCTGCGCCTCACTCGACGAGTCAAGCGGCTTGCCATAGACCGCCTCGGCGAGCTCCGCGATTCCAATCGGACAGATTGCGTGAAGCGAGCGGCTGAGGGGTAGGAACGCCTCCTTTCCCGGTCGCATCGCCAGTACGCCAAGTGCGCCGCCTTCGCCACGTGCCAGCAGTTTCTCCAGGAAGATGCGCTTCTCGAGTGACGCCTGAGCGGCAAGTTCGAGCAGGTCTGCGAGCAGTTCGAGGACCCGTACGCGATCGCCCTCGGCGCGGTAACCGACGCGGGGGAGATTGATCGCAACCGACGAGAAGATTGCCGTTCGCCATTGCCAGCTCCCTCCCTCGGTAATGAGCTTTGCGTCGGCCAGACCGTAACGCGCGGCAAATGTCCTTGCGGCCGCATCCTTTCCGGCGCGGTCGAAAGCGAACTGCAATCCGCCCCTCTCCACGGCAACCTGGTTGGCGTGGCGCAGGAGCTTCTGACACCGCGCATCGGCGAGGCAATTACTCGTGACATGCAGAATCGTGCGCGGCTCTGTGAATGACAGACCCTGCCCGTCGCCTTCAAGCAGGACGCCAAAAATCGCCTGCAGAAAACGCCCTGCGGCATCTGTGAAGTCTTTGTAGGTAGCGGAGAGGGTCTCACCACCCGCGCCGATTGCTGGTTTGTCGCGGAGGTAGGCGGGTGCCTCGATATCCAGATGGAGGTCACAATGCACTCCCTGCCCTCCGCGCGCAATTGCAGGTGCCGAGAGTTCGAAAAGAAGTCCCTGCGCCAGTTGCCTCATCTGGCGATCGTCGAGCTCGACGACGAATGGTGCAAACGCGTAGTTGAGCGAATCCCAGGCGATCGGTGCGGTGAAATAGCCCTGAAGCGCGGCGGTGTACTTCACCAGATGCGCTGCGAGCACCTCGGGCCGTCGCGCTGGTTTGGAGCCGGCAAAACCTCCGGGCAGGAATATTCCGTGACGTTTAATGATATCGATCGAGCCCATAAAAGCTGTCGGCCGATCGACCTCGCCAAGGTTTTCAATTTGGAGATCGCCCGCAAAATGGGCGTTGGCTACATCGTCCGAGAACACCGCAATCATCGCGTAATCGCGCTTGATGGCTTCGGCGAGAATGAGGCTGGTTCCTTCC
>JBDTUW010000072.1:0-10560 GCA_040007555.1 Acidobacteriota bacterium
TCAAGATCGCCCGCCAGCGTTTCGGCGCCCGCAAGACACCTGAAATTGTTCAATTGACCGCAGTCGAGCAACGTAATCCTGGTGCGCAGACACTTGTCGCAGCGCGAGCAGTTTACTTCGGAGCTGAGATTCTCCCAGCAAACATGCAGATGATCGTGCACAAGCGGCTCAGCAGCTATCTCCCGTAACTTTAACGCTCGCTGCAACTCAGCGCCGACGTGGATGATCTGCATGGACGCCGATGACCACAGGTGGTCGGTCATCCAGTGTGTTCCCCACGGCTTGACACTGTCAAAGCCCCAGGACGATGACACCAGATGGCGCGCCGCGACATCTGCCATCGCGTGCCCGACAGCCATGAGACCTCCCCCGTGAGCGCGCTCCCAATCAGTCGTCGCTATCAGCGATAGCTCGAGGAAATTTGTGCGAACAAACACGGGGATCGTGCTGGTTTGGCGCGCGACTTCACGAATGGACTTCTCGAGTGCCACCAAACGCCTGACGTCAGCAAGTGGCGTATCAATGAAGCCCTGAATGTTGACCAGATAGTCTATCTCATTGCCCGAACGAAGCAGCGAGTAGAAAGAATCGGCGCCCCCCGTGAAGCAAAGTGCTGTCTTCAATGAGACTGATTCGCGAGGATGGTCCGCATGCGGCGCGATCGGAAGGTTCTCTGGATACCCCCACCATTCATTGTAGATTCGCAGCAACTGCCTGCAGTTAGTCACCCAGGTGGACGAAAGCGGCTGGTCGAACTTGAGCGTCAGACCGGCGTTGAGGGCCGGGATCAGAAGGGCACTGGCGAAAACCTCAGGATTCGGCGACAGCTCGACGTCATCGGATTCGAACCAGAGAACCCGACCCTGAACCTGAGCTGAGATTCTCGAACTGCGGCCCCGAGTACGATGTCTGATGTCGGTGACTGGCAGCTCTGCTGGATCTTCTTGCATTTGAGACAACTCGACGCGATGAGAACAACTCCGACTCGGCCTGCCAAAACCGACTACTTGTCGACAAGCCCGTGAAAACGGCCCATCCAGTATGGAAGAAGAAAGTAGGCGCCATCGTCTTCGCTCCGGCCATTGTTTCCGCCATCAAGCCGATAGGGGCTACCATTCCATTTCATCATCGGAAGTTCATCATAGGGAAGTACGGTTAGGGCCGACTGCCTGCGTCCAAAGCGGTCGGATGCGGGGTCGAGCGCCAAATCCAGACGATGCGAATTGGTGACAGTCCAGGAGACAAGATCGACCGGTATTTCACGCAGCGTTCGAATTGACAGCTCGCGGTCATATTCCTTTTCACCCGTACCTGCGGCATAGATAAAGTTCCAGAGAGGACTGCGCTCCGCACGCTCGACCTGCCAGCTGCGTTCCAGGCTCTCACGATACACCTTGATCAAGTCAGGGTTCTTTTCGTACCTCAATAGCGGATAGTACGAGAGAAACGCCAGCTCGTCATCCGAATGATTGACCCGGCCAGGAATACTTATCTTCTGATTGCGGACCAGCAGATGGTATCTGTGTTTCTTCACCAGATCATCGTATGCAGCGGTGAATTTCGGATTGCCGGTGATGTGGATGGCCACCTGCAGATGCGAGAGAATGTGCAGCGCGCGCAATCCGGTTTCGTCAGGGTCCTCCCAGATCGTCTCTGGCCCCCACCAGCCCCACCGCGTCCGCACACCATCCAGATCTATCAACTGGTAGTTGTGATCTACGATATGAGACGTCATCCGTTCCACCAGCGCTCGAATCTCCTGCTTCTCAGTCTCATCAGCCACGAGATCATAGTAGAGCCCGTAAACGAAGTAGTGCCCAACGATCTCATCCGAGCTGGTATCGCCCTTCCATTTCCAGGCCGCATCCGGCGTAGTGTGCCATTCCCCATCGCCGGGCTGCTGGTCCACGCCGATCTTGATAAAGGAGCGCGCGGGGAAGCCTGGAATCCCGGAAATCGACTCAAGTCGAATAATCGCGCGCATGCCCTGCCGGGCGAAATCGCGCGCTTCTGTTGAGTGTGTGACGTGAAAACGAAATGCCTCGGCGGCCACATACATCGCCGTCCAGAGACCATCGTTGTCGGATGAGACCATCTGGTTGCTGGTCAGGTCCCCGGGACGCGTCAGATGCGAATCGGCGGTCAGCCCATGCCGATTGTGGCGAGCCTGAATGCGCTCCTCAAAACCCCGTGTTTTCGCCTCAAGCGTTGTCGCGGAATAGACAATCTTGCTGAATCCCCTGGAGGTCTCGATCCAGATGGCTAGTTGATGCTCACCCTTATCAAAACCGATGCCTGTCACGTGATCATCCGGAAGCCATCTGCGCCCGGCAAAATACTCGACCTCGCCCGTGGCTTCGTGGAGAAGAATCGCCCCGTGCCTTGAACCAAACCATAGCAACCCTGGACGTTCCTCCGCGATGACGGTGATCTCGTTGACAGGAAGGCGAAGCCGGGCGGGGAAGGGGGCGAGGCCTCCCGATGCTGATCGACGCACTACGCCGTCCGGTCCTCCAACTAGCGTGCCATCTTTTCGCACGAGTGTTGCAGAACGGAAGAGGCGCACGCGGTTCGCCGTCAGACTGCGGAACTCTCCCGGCGTATGAGTGGTCCGGCTCTTCTGCTCAAATGTCGACTCCATCGCCTGAGCGAAGACAAGAGAAATGCCAGCGCACGTTGCGGCAACTATCAGAGTGGAACGAACGAGCAGTCTTAGCATTGATTTCCTTAGGTATGGAGTCCGCCGTTAGGGCTGAGTGTCTGTCCGATCATATAGCTTGATTCTTCGCTCGCCAGGAAGAGCGCGACTCCGGCGATCTCATCCGGCCGTCCGATACGACCGAGCGGGGTCATCCCTACCATCATCGGCCGCATCGACTCAGGAAGATGCTCGAGAATGGGCGTCTCCACCCAGCCCGGCGCGATACAGTTGACGCGAATGCCATGCGGAGCATATTCCTGCGCGACTCCTTTCGTGAGCGAGATGACTGCGCCCTTCGCCGCGGTATAGGAAGAGGCTCCAGGCAGACCACGGAGACCGGCAACTGAACCAATATTGATCACGGTGCCACTGCCGCGGGGGAGCATTCGTTTGACCGCTTCGCGGGTGCAATAAAACGTCCCATTCAGATGCACCTGAATAATTGAGTCCCACTGCTCATCCGACATCGCGTGAAGCGGAGTCAGAATGCCGGCGATGCCGGCATTGTTGACCAGAATATCGACTGGCCATGAGCGGTCATCGAGCGCCGTGAACAAGCTTGCGACTTCATCCGACTTGCTAACGTCAGTGGGTACGTCGAAGGCTTCGGCACCTTTCGCGTGCACCATCCGGATCGTTTCCTTGCCATTGATTTCGTTTAACTCGGCGACGACGATCCGGGCGCCCTCTTCAGCAAATCGCAGGGCGATAGCCCTACCCAGGCCCGAGCCCCCACCCGTAATCACCGCTACCTTGCCTTCTAGTTTCACTGTCCGCCTTTCTGAGCCTCTGTCTCTCGCTGGACTTTGAACTCATAGCTGTTCTCAGAGATTGTCTTGCCGTCGGCGCCGGCAACAGTCGCCCAGAGCGTGTATTTGCCTGGCAGTCCGGCCGGAAACGCTACATCAAGTAGTTTGATCGTCGAGTCGGGTGCGAGGTCCAGTTTCCCCTTGTGCTCACCGCGCACCGAGACTGTTCCATCCGCGCCGACAAGACGCCACGAGACGCGAACAGATGGCACCCCGAACAGGTGATCATTGATCACCCAGAGTTCAGTCTTGATGCCCTCACCGGTGCGCCACGTATCGCGATCATAAGCAAAGGATGGCAGCACCATCTGAAATGAACGCTGGACCGTGGTGTAGGACTTTGTCGGTTGCCGATAAAAGTCTATCGCCGCCATGGTCACTGACGGCCAAAGATCGATCGCGTGGAAGTGAAGTATTCCCCCAGCCGGCTGGTACTTCAGCCGGCGCATGCGCTCGATCGCGAGCTGGAAAAGACGCGCCACATAGTCCTGTGTCTGCGGGATGTATTCCTTGAGAGTCAGCGTTCCCGGCTCACCCCATGCCCGCATCGACTCAGTCAGCTGAAGCTTGCGGAAAACCCACTCCTCCTCGTGATCCTTGATCGGCCAGGCATCAGGGATGAACTTCATGAGAGTGTCATAGTTTGGGAGCGCCGTCGCACCGAGTTCCGAAACGAACTTCTCCGTCATCTTTGCATATGCCCAGATGGTGCCGCCATACCATCCCTCGTAGACGTGCGCATCTCCATATCTGCCGGTCGAGCGTTGAACGGGTCGTCTCTGTGGGTCGTTGACGTAGAGACGCGGCTCCAGATGCTTGGTCAGATCGCGGTAGTTCTCGAGCGACTCCTCATCACTGGTCGCCCAGATGGCCACGCTTGGATGATTGCGCACATATTTGATGTGATTGTCATAGAGCGCAGCGGCCTTCAGGGAAAATGCACGATCTTCCGGATACCACGCCTCCAGGAAATCCTGCCAGACCAGAACCCCGAGTTCGTCCGCCAGATCATAGAACTCCGGGTTGCTGAAATTGCAGTGCAGCCTCAGCATATTGATGTTCATCCCCACCATCAGCTTGAAATCACGCTCATAATCCGCGCGTCGAACTTCGGATTGGAAGAGATGATAGTAAAAGTTCGTTCCCCTGATAAAAATTCGCTTGCCATTAAGATAGAATTTCCAGTCCACGTGCTCGATCTCACGGATGCCAACCGGAAGGCTTCGCTCATCCGAAACCTTGTCGTCCATCTTCACCGACAGCCCGAGAGTATAGAGATTTGGCTTTCCGTGATCCCAGGTCCACCAGAGCTGCGGCTGTTCGACGGGAAGAACAAAACGGCGTACCTGTCGTCCACGTTCAAGAGTCTCAACGCTGCGAAGCAACAGCCCTCGTTCTTCGGCAAAATTGCGCGGTGCGAGAGTTAGCCGGAATTCCGCTGCGTCGTGTGGCACCGCGGAGTCAATCGTCACGTCGACAACGATGCTCGCCGAACCGTCTGCGTTGAGACGCGTATCGATCGCCAAATCCTCAATGCGGACCGGTCCGCGAGCAACAAGTCGTACCGGTCTCGTGATACCTACCGGCGTGATCTTGTCCGGCTTCTGATCGACCGCACCATAGGACCCCTTGATTGTGTATGGCCGGTGGCGCCAGTAGTAGCTGACCGGCGTCCAGACCCTGATCGATAGTTGATTACGGCCGTCGAAGTTCACTTTGTTGGTGACCTCGACCTCGTACGGGTCAATATAACCCTCGTGTCTTTCGATGAGCTTTCCGTTTAGATAAATATCCGCGTAGTAGTCCGTCGCCTCGAATGCGAGGAACAGTCTCTGCTCCCTGAGCGCGGGCGATACCGCGAAGGTCCGCCGGTACCACCACTCCCGGGTACTGATCCATTCGGCTTCGCGCGTGTAGAACTTGGGAGACTCGAGGATCTGGGTGTGCACCGTGCCCGGCACATCAACCAGCCGCCATTCGGCATCATCGAAGTCGTCCCTGAAATATCCGAGCCGTTCGCCGTCAGCCTTTTCCGCGGACTGTAGCTTCCACTTGCCATTGAGATCGATCGTCGTGTCAGCGCGGACGCGCGCTAGTTCGGCTATCGGTACTGTCCTCAGTTCAGTGCCGGCTGCGCTCTGCCTCACTGGCTCGACAGAGTCTTCTCGCGGTTGGGGGCTCGAGGCTACTGAAAGGATTGGCTGTCGATAAATGCGATACTCTTTCCGAGCTTCGAGGACTGTTTCGGTGCCCTTCCAACGCGGAAACGAGATTGCTATCTCGGTTGAGCGCTTTATCGACGAGAGTTGTGTCGCGGCCGAAAACTGACGCGCTCCGGCACCCTTCCATTCCAGTGAGGCGTCCGATTCGAAGATGCCGATTGCGCCGTAGTTCTCCTCGCGCTGGTAATAGACTATGTGACCGCCCTCGAGGTCTTTGACGTTTCGGCCACCGATAAGGTGATCGGGCGGATGATCCGTTTCCCACCCGTCCGGAAATCTCAGCTCCACCCCTTCCATCCAGCGATCAAAGGGCAAGTAAGGCCTGGCAGAGATACAGCTAAAGAAAAAGCCATACGTTAGAGGGGGATTGGCTTCATCGATTGAGGCCCTCCAATTAAGAACCGGGCTATTCGCATACCAGACAAACTCCCAGGTCTCATTTCGCGCCCCGTGGCGCGCACCCGACAGGCGAACCCTGCCTCGCATCGGCCCGGACTCTAATATCTCAACGCGATCGAAGGCGCTTCTGCGATCACCACTTCCAAGAAAAGTGCCAAAACCTGCGCTTTTGCGCCCCTCGGTAAGCGGTTCTGCAACATCCGGTGACGTTTCGATGAGGTTCACCATCCGCATCTCACCCGCGGTCCGGTTATATGCAGCAACCAGGGCCGGTTCCGTCTGCTCGAGACCAAGGTTGAGAATCACTCCAAAACGTTCGTTACCCATCTCGATGCGGCTCGTGCCGATGCGGCGGGCAGTGATCGTTGTAGGCAGGGCGGACTCAGCGACTTCACTCGATTCGCTTACCAGGCGAAATTGAGGTCGCTCGCCCGGAATGATGCTCGCCAGAAAGAGTATCTCAGCAGTTTTTAGCGACCCATCTGGATGGCTGTCGATTGGGACGACCTGTGTTTGAAGGGGCTTTCCGGACGTGTCGAAGAGGCGCAGCGCGCGTGTCCGTGCCGCGCCCGGGCTGAACGTCATCCTGACGTTGACGACTTCCTGGTCGCGTCGATAAATGCCAGTCGGCTCCTCGAGAGTGATTGTCCACTGTCTGCCAGGAACCGCGGCGGGTGACTGAGCGGGTGCGATCGAAGTCAGGAACAGAAGGACAACGGCGCAAAGAAAAGACGCGAGGATGGACGCACCAATGGCTCTCGCGAGCTTCATCTTCGTCGCGCCTTCAGCTCTGTGCATGGACTTGCTCATCCTTTCCATGTCCCACGAGCGACTGCGGGCACGAACGCATCCAGGGAATCAGGATCAAATGCGATCGTTCTTTCTTCCTCCGCACTCTGATACGCAGCCATCAGCAGCTGCGTCACCGCCAGCCCGTCATAGAAACTCTCTTCCGGTTGTAGTCCATCAAGAAAGCAGTTGACGAAGTAACGATTCTCCCACTCGTATCCATAGTCCGCAGTTTCATTGGCGACGACGGGCATCAAGCCCTGCTCTGCATTTTGCTTCTCGACCAGATCCTCACCAGCACTGCCACTGACACGCCGACTGAAGAAGAGCTTTAGCCCGCTATCCAGCGAATTGATGGACATGGAGTACTCGGGACCAAGTACCTCAGAACTCAAGCGCAATCCCGCGCCAACGTAGCTCCACGAGGTTGTCAGCTCAGAGATCAACGGCAGCCCATTTTCGTCCGCATAGGTGATTGTAGCGCGCGCGAAATCCTCGGAAGGCCTCTTCAGGTAGTCGACTTCCTTGCCCATCATTTCCTGGAGCAATTGGGCATATTCCGGACGCGACCACTTGAGTGAGGCGATCTGCGCTGAAACCTTTACCGGGCGCAGCGTCGACCGCTCAGCTCCCGGTTTGGTCAGCAGGAAGCGCGCGACTTCCACGCTATGACACATCATATCGTTGAGCACACCCCCGCCTTGAAGGTCACCTTGCCAGAACCAAGGCATATGTGGACCGCTATGCTCTTCAGCTGCGCGAGCGAGATAGGGACGACCGGCATTTGCGGCGCCGCGCGCCCAGAGAATCTCCCGGCCTCGGACAACATTTGGCTCGAACAACTGATCCTCAAGATAACCGTGAAGGATGCCAACCTCTTCGATCAGCTCGATCATTCTCCTCGCTTCGCTGACGTTGCGCGCCAAAGGCTTTTCGCAAGCAATACCTTTCAGTTTGCCCTTCCCGGATTTGATCGCCTGGACGATCTGTTCGAGATTGTCGACACGCATATGGTTTGGGCCACAAATCCATATGCAATCGATCTCCGGTGCGGCGACCATCTCTTCGATCGACGAAAAGGCCTTTGCCTCTCCAACACGCAGCGAGCGCGCAAGGGCGGCCGCCTCCTCCGCGTGGATGAGATTCGGGCTCCAGATGCCCCTAATATCCGCATCGCGCACTGCAACAAACGACTTGATGTGAAACCGCGCGATGAATCCGCTGCCAATGAAACCGATGCCAAGCTTACTGGCCATGAGATACCTCAATATGGTGGTTTTGATTCAAGTAGAGCGCGCTCTGCGCGCGAGAGACCCTGCACCCGGATCGCTTCGTCCTGGTAACCGTCCAGTTCGGCTACATTCGCCTGAATCTTCTCGATCGCCTTCAAAACATCGTCGACGTCACTCTTGCCACCGAGAAAAAGCTGGTGCGGCAGCCAGACCGATTCTTCGTAGCCTGCCCGTTCGGCTACTGGGCAGTGCAGGTCCTTCAGGCTCTCGGTGAATCCGGGGTAGTCGCGCGATGGAAAGTCAAATAACGATGAGCGGTAGACTGCTTCGTAAAAGCGCCCGTCGCAGGGAATGCCCTCGGCGTTCAGCGCCGCGACAAAAGCGTTCCGGTGGAGATTATCAAACTCGGAAGGATGAAACCTGAAGACGTAGTGATAACAGGCCTGCGTCGTGATCCGCGCGTCTCGCTTAAGCAGAGACAGGCCGTGAATGCTCGCCAGGCCTCTTTCGAGATAGGCGGTGTTGGCCTCTCTTTTGGCCGTCTGGTCATCCAGTCGTTCCAATTGAGCCAGCAGAATGCCAGCCTGGAATTCGGTCATCCGGTAGTTGTGCCCGAGCGCCGGTACTGATCGTGCCTCTAGTCTCGCGGGCCGCCCGCAATTCGCCAGACGGATTATCTGATCAGCCAGCTCAATATCATTCGTAATAACAATCCCGCCTTCTCCAGCGGTCATCAGCTTGCTGGTTTGGAAGGAGAAGCTTCCGGCATGGCCAATCGACCCGGCACCCTTGCCGCGCCAGCGTCCGCCGTGTGCATGGGCGCAATCTTCGAGGACAAACAGGCCGGCTCGTTCTGCGATCTCCATCAACCGATCGAGATCGGCAAAACGGAAGCCAAGATGAACGGGAATGACCGCTTTGGTATGCGGAGTAATTGCCGTCTCGATCAGACTCGTGTCGAGACAATAAGTATCAGGATCGACATCGACAAACACCGGCACGCCCCCAGCGAAGAGCACCGCAGCTGCCGTTCCTTCCCACGTATACGCGGGCACAAGCACCTCATCTCCCGGTCCAATCCCGGCAGCCTTAAGCGCAAGCTCCAGCGAGACCGTTCCGTTGGTCACGGCGACGCCATATCGCGCCCCATGATGCTCCGCAAACTTCTGGGCGAAGAGACGAGCATGATCATTCGGGAAAGGGTAGCCACCCCAGTTGCCGCCTTCAAGTACGCGCCGGAGCGCTATTGCCTCGCGTTCGTCGTAGACAGGCCAGGGCGAAAATGGGAGGGAGCGCACCGGATCACCGCCGCGCAAAGCCAACTTGTAGGACATTGACTCCTCTTGACTATCTTGAAAGCCACATCTTAATCGACCGTGAAACCAGCGACGACGCATCCTGTTGGACGAAGTGGCTCGCACCCGGAATCGTCACCAGCGTCAGATCCTGCTCAAGATAGTCCCACGTGTTGTTCAATGCCGGAGCGAGGAGCGCTGTGTCACCAAGTCCATGGATCATGAGCACTGGCATCTTGAGCTTGACGATGGGTGATGAGTCAAGCACGTAGGGCTCGCGCGGATAGTTGCGCTTGTAATAATTGAGCATCGCTTCGAAGTCCGAACGCTTGAATGCTTCGATGTACTTCTTCTTTGCCTCTGGATCCTTGACCCAACCCGCCAGCCCCTCGGGAGTGAGCCCCTTCTCTGCGCCTTCCTGCTGGAATCTCCGAGCATATGCACTGTTTTTTTGCTGTTCCGGATTATTGACCAGCTCTCGATTGAGACCACGGGGATGAGGAAGATTGAGGATGATGAGCTTTTCCACGACATCAGGTCTGACTGACGCCAGTGTCCAAGCGACCGCGCCACCCCAGTCGTGGCCGACGATGATCGCCCGCTCTTTCCCCAGCTGCTTGATGACCGCAACCACATCGCTGATCAAAAGCCGCATGTCGTAGTTCTCGACTCCCTTTGGCTTGTCGCTGAGGTTGTAGCCGCGTTGATCGATCGCAACGACCTGGTAGTTTGGGGAAAGCGCCTCCATCTGGTCTCTCCATGTGTACCAATAATCGGGGAAGCCATGAATCATGACGATCAGTGGACCTTTCCCGAGGCTCGCGTAATGGATTTTGACACCGTTGTTGGTGGCGTAGCCGTGCTCGACTCGATCTTCCACATCGCTGGCTGCGGCGATCGGGAACGTTAAGACGACTAATAGGGATAACGCTCGGAGGATTCCAAAGGATGCTCTCATGTTGCTCTCCTGATCTGGCTTCTATTGATGGTTGAACGCTCGGCTAAACTAGCCGGGCTGCGACAGAAACTCAAGGGGGAGCAGGTGTCAGTAGCCAGGTGTCAGTTGTCAGGTGGAGGCGAGAGCCCGAGGGTGTTCCAGAGTTCAACCTTCCG
>JBDTUW010000073.1:0-10459 GCA_040007555.1 Acidobacteriota bacterium
AGGGCATGCCTTGATTTTTGAGTAATGCACAAATGAGGATGAACGCATCACACACCTTCATCGCGGCTGCCCTGGTCCTGGCCTTAAGCAGCCCCTCGCTTGGCTATTCCGTACTCACCCACGAAGCGCTGGTAGATGCCACGTGGGAGTCACATCTCAAACCGCTGCTATTAAAACGATTCCCCGGTTCAACAGTAGAGCAGCTGCGCGAAGCGCACGCTCATGCCTACGGTGGGGCCATCATTCAGGACCTCGGCTACTATCCATTCGGGAACAAATTCTTCAGTGATCTGGCGCATTATGTTCGAAGTGGAGATTTCGTCGAGATGCTGCTCGCTGAAGCTCAGGATATCAACGAGTACTCATTCGCCCTTGGCGCACTTCAGCACCATGCTGCGGACAACAACGGGCACCCGATCGCGACGAATCGTTCCGTTCCCCTGCTCTTCCCCAAGTTGCGTCAGAAGTTTGGTCCTGTGGTCACCTACGAGGATGGTCCGTCTGCCCATCTCAGGACGGAATTTGGCTTTGATGTCTCGCAAGTCGCAAAGGGTAACTTTGCGGCGGACGCCTATCACGACTTTATCGGGTTCAAAGTGTCAAAGTCTTTGCTCGAACGCGCCTTCGCCAGGACATACGGTCTTGAACTCAAGTCGGTGTTTCCCAACCTTGACCTTGCCCTCGGAACTTACCAGTATGCAGTCAGCACGCTGATTCCAGAGATGACGAAGGTAGCGTGGCAGACCAGGAAGGACGAGATCGTCAAACTTACTCCTGGTGCCACACGCGATAAGTTCGTTTACAGTCTGTCGCGTGCGAGTTACGAGAAAGAGTGGGGCAAGACTTACAAGGGTCCGGGAGCTCTCGCTAAGTTTCTGTCATGTCTCTTTCGCATACTGCCGAAGATCGGACCGCTCAAGGCGCTTGCCTTCAAACCGCTGACCCCTGAAGCCGAACAACTCTTCATCGCGAGCTTCAATGCATCGCTGGACCGATACCGCGTATACCTCGGGCAGGTAGAAGCGGGCCATCTGGATTTAGAGAACCAGAACAATGACACCGGGAAACTGACGCGAGCGGGCGAATACCGACTCGCCGACCGGGCCTACGCCAAGCTTCTGGATAAGCTTGCTGATGAAAAGTTTCAGGGAGTGACGCCCGCAATGCGGGCAAACATCCTCGCGTTCTACAACGATCTCGACGCACCTTTGGAAACGAAGAAGGATCGAGACGAGTGGAAGAAGACCCTCCAGGCACTCACCGAGCTAAAAGCATTTCAGAGGTGAGTGAGAGAAGCCGGACATATTGCCATTCCGTTTGGGCGGAGCCGCCGCAGGGAGTCGAGTGGGTGCGGTAGGGAGGTTAGACCACGCGCGTCTCTGGACGGCCCGATCCTTATCCTTAGCGGTCGATTGACGCCTTTCCGGTCCCCCCGGCGTAGACCTGACGTTGCGTCAGCAGGGCGGTGCGGCCCCAGTCGGCAATTAGTGCTATTGTGTACCCGCCAAGTTATCGCCTACCAAGGTACGATGTCGTGCATGCCCTCTTTTTGGTAAGTTTCCAAGGCACGCGCTATTCTATGGCTCATTTAGATAATCTTCTTTCCCAAGAGAGTTCTGATCCGCATGTCAAACCAATCATCAGAGACCAGACGCCGATACCTGGCGTTGATTCTGCTCCCGTTGTGTTTTGTGCTGTTGGGTTTGGTGTCAGGCGATGGCATCGACGCGCCCGTCGCGGCCTCGCGCCGAAGTAACCGCGCTCAGTCAGGCGTGCCGACCTTCAGCCAGGAAATCGTCCGGATCTTTCAGAAGAACTGCCAGACCTGCCATCATGTCGGTGACATCGCGCCGTTTTCGTTGATGACATTTGCGGACGCCCGCCCCTGGAGTCGGTCCATTCGTGAACAGGTAATCCTGCACAAGATGCCGCCCTGGAAACCAACAGCGGGCTGTGGAGATTTCCGCGAGACTCGAGGTTTGACTGATGACGAACGGGCGAAGATTGTGGCCTGGGTTGACGGCGCCTCTCCTGAAGGCAATCCGGCGGACCTGCCAGTGCCCCTCGAGTTCCCTGACGGCTGGCCACTCGGCGAGCCGGATTTAGTTCTTTCGATGAACGAGGACTATACGCCGCCAACGGGAGGCGATATCTACCGCTGCTTCTCCTTGCCCGTAGGGTTACGCGGGGATCGGTATGTCAGCGCTGTTGATGTGCGTCCCGGCAATCGAAAAATCGTCCATCACATGATCGGGTATCTGGACCCCAACGGTGCATCGGTTGCTTTGGACGCAGCTGATCCGGGTCAGGGCTACACGTGTTTTGGCGGGCCAGGTTTCAGTGCAACTGGAATTCTGAATGCCTGGGCTCCCGGAGCACGCGCAATCGACGAGGGCGACGGGATTGGCATCAAGCTGCCAAAGAACGCCCGGGTTGTCTTACAGCTTCACTACCACCCCTCATACCCTGCGGAGAAAGATCGCACTCAGATTGGTCTCTACTTTGCTCGTTCCCCGGTGAAGAAGGAGCTGAATTTTTTACCGCTTGAGAACAAAACGTTCTCGATTCCGGCTGGTGCAAAGCGACACGAGGTAACTGAATCCGTGACGATTCCTGCTCTCTCTGTGTATGACTCACATATCGTCTCGATCGCGCCTCATATGCACTTGCTGGGTCGCGAAATCGGTGTCGATATTACGAGGCCGAGTTCACAGCCCGAGTGCCTGGTAAAGATAGAAGACTGGGATTTCAATTGGCAGACCTTCTACCATTTCAAACAGCCAATTGCCGCGCCTGGCGGATCACGATTGAAGCTGACGTCGTATTACGACAATTCGAGTGACAATCCGCGCAATCCGAATCTCCCACCCAAGCTTGTGAAGTATGGCGAGCAGACTACCGATGAGATGTGTTTGGGAATCGTCGGATTTACGAGCGATATCCAGGTGCTTCCACTGTCCTCACCGCAATTGACTTCAGTGAGCGTCGATGCTCAGGGGAATCTTGTAGTCACCGGTACTGGCATCCTCGCCGGCGCAGAGATAGAGATTGGCGGCCGCGTCGTTCGCGATACTCGAGTCAACGGAGCTACGTCGACGCCTCTGCTCTCGGGTGAGTACTGGAAGGTGCTTTCGCCTCCTGGCCAGCAAGTATCTGTAACGATCCTGAACCCGGACGGTGTCCGATCATCGGCCCAGCTGTTTATGCGGACCGGCACGGCAAGCGTTCTCGCAACTGTTTCCGCCGCAAACTATTCAGCACCCGCGTCACCCGAGTCCATCGCCGCGGCATTCGGGACTGACTTAGCCGGCGCAACTCTGATCGCGGCGACGATACCTCTGCCGACCGAACTAGGCGGAACACAGGTTCGAGTTAACGGTGAACTTGCACCTCTCTTCTTTGTCGCCTCGGGACAGATCAATTTTCTGATACCTGGGAGCACAGTTACCGGCACCGCAGTGGTGGAGGTAACGCGTGCTGGTGGATTGGTATCGCGAGGCGAGCTCGTTATTGCATCAACTTCGCCCTCGCTCTTTACCGCTAATTCATCAGGAAGTGGCGCACCGGCAGCGCTGGCGACAGTCGACGGTATTACCTACAGACAGATCGGCAACGCAGATGGTACAGCGAATGAGATTTTCCCGGCCGAGTTCCTGGTTCTATTTGGCACTGGCATTCGTAAGGCGGCCACGGGAACGGTAAAGATCACAATCGGCGGGAAGAACGCGCCGGTGTTTTTCGCTGGTGCTCAGGACGGCTTTGTCGGTCTGGACCAGGTCAACACGCAAATCCCGACCGGAGTAAGTGGCACGGTGACACTGTCGTTATTCATCAACAACCAACTGGCGAACACTGTGATTGTGAAGGTCGGCTGATCGGCGAGGAGAGCGCTCGTGTTTGGTTTCCATTTCCGCTCTGAGGGAGAGCTGCTCTACCGTTGAGAAAGGCTGGAAATCGCGCCATTCGTCAATCAGGCGGTCTTGAGAAACTTCAGGGACACAAACTTCTCCGGCACATGAAAGTTCGGCTTTTGGCTCGAATTCGGCGAATATGCGAGGTAGATGCGTTCGCCACCCAGCCGGCTGTCAAACCCTGCTACCTCATTTGCATTCGCAGATCACCATGCGTGCATAGTCCATGGGCGTTCGCCGGCCTGGTGCGTAACGCGCTCCCAGCTCGTGGGAGTTAAAGTCCTGGATCAATTGAAGCCCGAAGCGATCGAGAAACTCAGCTATCTCGTCGGGTCTCAATCCAAAAAGCCATGGCTCACCCAGCTGCGCAACTCTGCGGGCCTTGCTCATCGCGTCGCGGTTCGTACTGGTTCCTTCGATCACATCCTTTAGCAGGTAGTCGAAGACTACCCGCGAGCTTTGGACAAGCAGGCGAGAGAGTCTCTCAAAAGACTCTTCGACAGATTGCGGAGTCAGGTAGTAGGTGACACCCACCCAGATAAAAAGTGACCTGATTGATGGATTGAAACCCGCTCCCTGAAGCTTCGCGACGAAATCATCTTTCTCGAAGTCGACGGCGATGAGGCGCAGATTTGCGGGGGGAGTAAGAGTCTCGAGCACCTCGCGCTTCACCTTCTGGGTGCCGGGATGATCGACTTCGTAGATGGTCACATCCTTCAGAGTTTCGTGAAGCCGCAGCGCCAGCGTGTCAAAACCAGCACCCAAAATAACGATCTGTGATCCACCACTCGCTGCGAAGTTGCTCGCCTCAACGTCGGTCAATCGGGCACGGATCGTCAGAAACTCCTGTCCACCCGGGGCCCAGCGGTCCAGCAGAGCGATTACCGCCCGGGAAAGAAGCTGTGACCGAGCAATAACGCGAAAGGGCCAGTGACGGACAAACGAGGCCGAACAGCGATCGTCAAGGATACGGCGCGATGCGGGCACCCAATGCTCCATGGCACGGATGAGCGCCATCCCTTCGGCCGTGCGACTATACCCCGTTCTCATCGTGGACCGGCTCGCCAGAGAGCACGCCGCGCAGGATCGTCACCGCCTCGCCACTGAGATACACCCGATCCCCGCCCATGCGAACTCCAACGAGTCCGCCACGTGCTGACGCCTGGTAGCCGATCATCTCCGCCTTGCCAAGAATTTCGCTCCAGTAAGGAGCAAGGACGCAGTGCGCGGAGCCAGTCACGGGATCTTCATCGATTCCAACATTGGCGGCGAAATATCGCGAAACGAAATCGACCTCGCTGCTCGATGAACGGGCGGTGATGATAATCCCGGCGGCGACCCACTTGCGCAGAATGTTGAAATCCGGCATTAGCCCCCGGACAACGTCCTCGCTTTCGAGCTCGAGAAGATAGTTGGGATCCTTCCTGCCCTTCGTATGAGTGATTCGGACGACGCGCGGCTCGACGCCAAGCGCACTGCGAATCTCATCCGTCATTGATGCAGGCTCATTGCTGATCGCGGGAAAGTCGAGTTCAATTTGTTCCCCACTCTTTGTCGCGGTGAGCAGGCCACTGAGTGTATGAAATCTCGCTGGCTCTGTTGCAGGCAAAGTCTCCGTCTCCCAGAGTATGTGAGCACCCGCAAGCGTGGCGTGGCCACAAAGCGGAACCTCAACGGTCGGCGTAAACCAGCGAAGATCAAAAGCGCCCTCCCGAGGGAGAACAAAAGCAGTTTCCGCCAGGTTCATCTCAGCGGCGATGTTCTGCATCCAGTCCTCAGGCTGAGGGTACTCAAGCAGGCACACGGCCGCCGGGTTGCCCTTGAAAGGGACTGAGGTAAACGCATCTACCTGATAGATCGGTACTGCCATCCGACTACTCCTCGATTCGAACACAAGAGCAACATCCTGCTGAACTATTCGCGAAGGGGCGCACAAGTCCTCACTCGACGTCATAGATCTTGATCGGCTTGTTGAGCAGGTATTTGTCAAACCAGTTGACGATATGCTGGAGCCGTTCGACGCGATGCCATGGTTGCCCCGAGCGAGACAATTCGTGCGACTCGTTGGGGAAGCGGATCATCGCTGTCGGTATCTTTCGATACTTCAGTGCACGAAACATGATCTCACCACCATTTGCAGGCGGAGTGCGATAGTCAGCTTCGCCTTCGATAAACATCATCGGAGTGACGATATTCTTCACGAAAGTGATCGGGGAGCGCGCGATGAAATCCTGTGGGTCTTCCCAGGGCGCAGCGCGAAACCACGTCGGCGTGAAGAGCGAGAAATCAGCCGTGTACCAGAAACCCGCCCAATCCGCGATCGAGCGTTGCGAAACCGCCGCCTTAAATCGCGTCGTATGTCCAACCGCCCAATTGGTCAATATGCCGCCGCCGCTTCCGCCAGTCACTCCCATCTTTTCAGCATCGATATATCCACGCTTAAGTAAATCATCGACCCCGGCCATGAGGTCCTTGTAGTCGTCACCCGGATAGTTGTACTGGATGATATTGCCAAAATCCTGTCCGTACGAAGTGCTTCCGCGCGGGTTGGTGTAAAGCACGACATAGCCCTTTGCAGCCATCCATTGGAATTCATGCGTGAAGGTGAAACCGTAGGCAGCGTGCGGACCGCCGTGAATTTCGAGGATGAGTGGATACTTTCTCGAGGGATCGAATCCGGGTGGCTTCTGAATCCAGCCCTGAATCTTGCGGCCGTCAAAGCTCGTATACCAGAACTCTTCGGCAGGCGTCAGGTTCAGCTGCGAGAAGAGAGCATCATTAACACGCGTCAGTTGAGTCATCTTCCCAGACGCGGTATCGAAGAAGAATAAATCGCCAATGCTGGCGGTGGTTGAGATGAGCAGCACCATCTTTGAGGTATCGGGAGTCGCAGAGTACGCCACTACCTCGTGATCACCGGTTGTCAGCGGCTCGACCTTGCCACTCGAGATGTCGATGCGTTTAAGATTGGCACGACCGTTCTCCGCGACATTGACTATCAAAGATCGATGATCTTTGCTCCACAGTACACTGCCGGGTGAACCGCCGCGCGGCGCCCTCTGATCGCCACCGATTGCTCCTCCAATATCGAAATCGTACTTCGCAGTCAGATTCCGCACTGAAGCCGCAGCGGAGTTCTCCATGATAAAGAGGTCCGGCTGGGTGTAGGACTGAACGGGTCTTGGATTCTGAACGCCCGGGAACGCAATCCATTTACCGTCGGCGCTGAAGGTGTAATCTCGCATACCACCTTCAAAGGTAGCTACCTTCTTCTCGTCCCCGCCACTGGCAGCGATGGAATAGAGATCGGTCCGCGGAGATTCGTAGTAAGGTTCGAGCACACGATTCGAAACGAAATAGATGCGCGACCCGTCGGGCGACCAACTGAAATTGCCCTTATCAAAGCCGCCACTCGTCACCTGTTTTGCCTTGGCCATTTCGCCAGGGGGCGAAGTAAGGCTGACAGTCCAGATGTGAGAAAACCGTTTCGGGTCGCCATAACCGCCACCATTGGCGCGGTAGACGGCGCGGGTGATGACGCGAACATCGCTGACACGTTCGGGTGTGCGCTCCGCGGTCGTTGCCTTCATCTCGCCGCCTTCGGTGACTGTCTTTTCAGCGGGCTTCTTGTCGTCATCCGCTTTCGCTGAGGTGACAAACGCGAGCATCTTCCCATCAGGAGACCATTCCGGTGCACCAGCGCCGTTGGGCATCTCCGTCACAGCCTGGGCTTCACCGCCCTCAAGAGACAGCAGAAAAATCTGCGGTGCCTGAGGACGCCCGTCCTTCTCTGGAGAACGGATAAACGCCAGCCGCTTGCCATCGGGCGACCAGCGGGGAGAAGTATCGCGCGGCCCGGCGGTCAATTGCCGGGGTGCGCCGCCATTTGTGGGGACTATCCAAAGAGCGCTATCATACCGGTCCGCCTTCTGATTGACGTGGACGCGCACAAACACGACGGAAGACGCATCAGGCGAAATTTGCGGGTCCGCGATCCATACAAAGCTAAAGAGATCCGACTCCGTGATCGACCGCTCAGTAGCAGCAGCCAAAGGCGCCGAGACACTCAACGCCAGGATCAGAAATAACGAAATCCTGGCCTTTTGGGTTATGCGGTTCATCGAGACTCTCCTTTTCTTTGCAAGGCGTAAGCGAAACCGTGAAAAACTCCGGGAGCACTTTGATACTTTAAAATCAACGCCAAATCAAATGGCATGACCGAGCCGGGCGCCCTGGTTCGCTTCCGACCACATCGCCCGGGTCCCGGAAAGCGCCGAAAGATCAACCCCGAAACCCAGAGAGGGGCTTAACCGTGAGAACAGTTCCGCGATTCCTTCAATTTGTCATCCTGTCCGCATTCATATCAATTACTGCGGCCGCAACCGCGGGCGCGCAGACAAAGCTTCTGCGATTCCCGGATGTACACGGGGAAAAGGTAGTGTTCACTTATGGAGGAGACCTCTGGCTTTCGCCGGTTACTGGCGGAGTGGCGACACGATTGACGGCGCATCCCGGGGTGGAGACTTTTGCCAAGTTTTCGCCGGACGGCAAATGGATCGCCTTCACCGGCCAGTACGATGGAGATGAGCAGGTCTACGTCATCTCTGCAGCCGGCGGTGAGCCAAAGCAATTGACCTACTACCCTGCAAAGGGACCGTTTGCGCCGCGGTGGGGTTATGACAACCAGGTCTATGGCTGGACAAACGATGGATCGCGGATTCTCTTTCGCTCGCACCGGGAATCATGGACTTTGCCGGTCACCAAACTCTATACGGTGGCCGCAGCAGGAGGGCCCGCCGAGGCGCTGCCGATGCCTGAATCGGGAGCTGGCGACTACTCTCCCGATGGGACTCGGATGGTTTACTCACCGCGAGCGCGGGATTTCCGGTCAGAAAAGCGATACGGAGGGGGGCAGGCGAACGATCTCTTCGTGATGGACCTCAAGAGCTTTGCGACGACGCGTATTACCGACAGCCCGCGAGCCGACAGGGATCCAATGTGGATCGGCAATACGATCTATTTCAATTCCGATCGCGACGGCAAGTTCAACCTGTACGCGTACGACGTGGCATCGGGTAAGACGACGCAGGTGACGACTCAACGAGTCTGGGATGTGAGATGGCCGAGCGCGGACCGGGATGGCCGGATCGTTTATGAACTTGACGGTGAGCTGCAGATAACCGACACCAGGACGAAGAAGACCCAGGCATTGAGCATTACCGTTCCCGACGACGGTCTGGCGCGGCGGCCGAGCCGCGTACCGGTCGCTGGTCTGATCAACGATGTTTCGCTAAGTCCAAAGGGCGAGCGAGTCCTCTTTGGCGCGCGTGGCGACATCTTCTCCGCACCGGTTGAGAAGGGCACGACACGGAACCTGACACATTCCTCGGGTGCACACGACAAGTGGCCGCGTTGGTCACCCGATGGCTCAAAAGTCGCCTTCATTTCCGATAAGAGTGGAGAAGAAGAGGTTTACGTTATCGCGCAGGACGGCGCGACCGCTCCTGAAGCGCTGACGACCGGCGGCAAGGCGATGCGCTACGCTCCCGAGTGGTCCGCGGACGGTTCCCGCATCGCTTTCGGCGACAAGGATGGAAAGATCTTTGTCCTGACGGTCGCCGATAAGAAGATGGTTGAAATCATAGATGCGGCAAACGGCCAGATCCGCGACTATGTCTGGTCACCGCGGGGCAATCATCTCGCTTTCAGCATGCAGGACACGAATGGCTTTTCATCGGTATATATCTGGAGCGGGAATGAAAACAAGGTTCGGCGAATTACAGATGAGATGTTCAACGAGGTGAACCCAGCCTGGGACCCGCAGGGCAACTATCTGTTCTTCATGAGCCAGCGCGAGTTCGCACCACAGATTTCAAACATCGAGTTCAATTTCGCGACCAATAGAAATACGGGAATTTTCGCGATCGCGCTGCGGAAGGATGTCAAACACCCATTCCCGCCGGAAAGCGATGAAGTAACGATTACAAAGGCGGAGGATGGGGTCAAGCCAAAGCCGCCGGAGCCGGCCCCTTCGCCGGGTGCAGACCTTGTTATTGATTTTGACGGTATCCAGAAGCGGACCGCTCGCGTTCCTGTGGATGCTGACAATTACGCCAATTTGTCAGCGAAGAGCGGTTTTCTCCTGTACACCGTCACGCCATCCTTCTATTACGGGCGCCAGGGTGAGCGTCCTCCCTCATTGCGGCTCTATTCACTAAAGGATCGTAAAGAGACCAATCTCGGCGATGGAATTGGTGGGTACGTGCTTTCGCGCGATGGGTCGAAACTGATCGTTAGCCAGGCTGGGGCCTTCCAGCTCTTTGATGCAACCCCGGTTGGGCCGGTGGCCAAAAAGCCCGTCTCCACCGCTGGTCTTGCGGTCGATCGCGTCCCGGCGGAAGAGTGGGCACAGATATTCAATGAGGTCTGGCGGCGCTATCGCGACTGGTTCTATGTTCCCAATATGCACGGCTACGATTGGGAAGCGATCAGGAAACAGTACGAACCGCTTCTTAAGCATGTCGCGCATCGCTCCGACCTCAATTACG
>JBDTUW010000074.1:0-10407 GCA_040007555.1 Acidobacteriota bacterium
CACGCAGAAACCAACCTCCCTCATTTCTCATTGACAATCCCCTACTGTGTTCGTATAACGTTCAGTCATAACGAACGCAATGTCCATAAAGATTATCGGGAGCTGTAAAAATGACAGGGATAAATGACAAGGGGATGAATGACAAGGATGATGATAGATGGCTAGCAAGGCCCAATTCAAACTTTTAAGCCTTCGGGAGTTGAGCCATCAGCGACCGGTTGAGGTCCCTAGTTTGCCAACTGGAATGGCTGACGTGGATCAGTTAATCGACGGGTTTCCACGAGGCGCTATTTCAGAGATTGTTGGGGAAGCCGGCTCAGGTGGAACTTCATTGCTGATGAAGCTTTTTGCGGCAGCTACCGCGCGGATGGAGATATGCGCTTATATCGACGCTAATGGCGCTTTTGATCCGTCATCCGCAGCCGCTACTGGAGTAACGCTCTCGCAACTGGTCTGGGTTAGATGTGACGGCAATATCAATGCTGCTTTGCGATCGGCTGATCATCTGCTCCAGGCAGGCGGATTCGGAGTTGTGGCCCTTGACCTTGCGGGAATCTCTCTTCGAGTACTTCATCGCATCCCCAGTTCCTTCTGGTATCGCTATCGAGGTGTCATCGAACACACCTCGACTATTCTGGTCATCCTCGGCAGAGAAATTGTGACTCGCAATTGCGCATCACTCCAATTACGAGTTCGGCCAGCAAAAAGATTATGGGTTTGCCGTGGTGGGGGAAGCGGCCTATTCCGCGGTCTGAGCTTTGAACTCCTCCCGGTCAAACCGATGCGTCAGGGCTCGGTCATGCTGGTGGCCACACCGCGACTTTTTTGAGGTCAATTGCTTTACACGATGGGAGTTGCTTTCTGAGGTATGTACGCTTGTCTTCACAGCACCCGATTGGGCGAAGGTAAAGAGCAATCGGCGCTTCTTCTGGAGTGTGCTCGCGGTTTTGCGCCTACGGCTGAACTGGCCGATTCTGAGACGGTCGTCTTTTCGATCACTGGATTGGGTTTGCTTTATGGCCCGCTCGAAACTATAGCCCGGGTGATCGTTGATCGAGTGTCTCGTGCCGGAGTCGAAGCCAATATCGCCATTGCTCATAATGCGGATGCGGCAATTTTGATTGCTTCATGCAGACCGGGTCTTGAGATTGTCCGGCCGGTAGAGACAGAAGACAGGCTTTCCAGTCTTGATATCAGGCTTCTACCCTTATCCCCAGGGGTCGAGGAAACATTGCTTTTGTGGGGTGTGAGAACAATGGGAGAGTTCGCCAGGCTCCCCGAGATTGGGGTTGTTGAGCGACTCGGGCCTGAAGCAGTGAGATGGCAGAATCTTGCGAGGGGAGCGACCGATCGACCGCTGATCGAGGTGGGCCCGGATGATACTTTTGTTGAGAGTCTGGAACTTGAGTATCCGATCGCGCTGCTTGACGCATTGGTTTTTGCGATTGGCCGGATTCTCACTTCATTGTGCACTCGTCTGGTGATGTCAGGGCTGGCAGCGGATGAGTTGACCTTCTCGCTGGAGCTGGAGGATGGAACCGAGTATCAGGAAACGGTCAGATTGCCGCTGCCACTCGACTCAAGCAAGCCATTATTGAGGATCATTCGCAATGAATTGGAGAAGAGCTCGCCGCAGGCTGCTATCTGTGGAATCGTCATTTCGGTGCGTACAGTTATTCCGCGCCGGCTGCAATTCGGGCTCTTTCTACCCGCGACCCCGGAACCGGCAAAACTGGAAATGACGCTCTCACGACTACGCGCCATGGTAGGTGAGAACAATGTCGGCATCCCCGAATTGATCGATTCGCATCATCCACGGCCATTCCGTTTGGTTCCGTTTTCAACTCCTCAGACAGACGACACGCCACGGATTCAGGCTACTACTTTTGTTCTTTCGATGAGGAACTATCACCCTCCAATCGAATCAGCTCTGGTCATAGAGGGAAGCCGTCCGGTGAAATTGGTAGCCGGAGAGATGACGCGCAAAGTCATCAATGCTGCCGGACCGTGGAGATTGTCCGGAGACTGGTGGAACTCGACCGACTGGGAGAGAGAAGAGTGGGACCTGGGGCTTGGCGATGGTACGGTCTGCCGAGTCGCCCGGGTGGAAGGGCGATGGCTACTCGAAGGTGTCTACGATTGAGATAAAGAGGGTTTCGCGGAAGGTATGTTTATCGAGCTACATGCGAGATCGGCCTTTAGTTTTCTTGCCGGTTCAAGTTTGCCGGAGGATATCGTCGAGGCGTGTGCGGAGCTAGATATCCCCGCGCTTGCCCTGCTTGATCGCGACAATGTCTCGAGTGCGGTGCGGTTTCATAAAGCGGCGACGGGGAAGGGAATCAAGGCTCATATCGGCGCTGAAGTCACCCTGGATGACGGATCCGCTTTGCCACTGATCGCTGTGACTCGCGAGGGCTACCGTAACCTCTGTCGCCTCATTTCAGAGATCAAACTAAGGGCGCCAAAAGGAGAAGCCGCAGCTTCCAGCAAAGATCTGGCGGAATATTCAAAGGGCCTGCTTTGTCTGACAGGTGATAAAGAGGGCCCTGTGGCCAAAGCATTGCTCTCGCGGGGAGTCGACGCCGCCAGCACTCGAATAGATGAGTTGCGCGGCATCTACGGACCATCAAATGTATATATTGAATTGCAGCGACACCACGACAGGCTCGAAGAGGATCGCAATCAGGCTCTTATTTCTCTCGCGGCTAGTCTTGGCTTGCCCTTGATTGCCAGCAACGGTGTCAGCTATGCCCGCCCCGACTCGCGCCAGTTGCTCGATGTTCTGACTTGTATCAAAAGCAAGGTAAAAATCCACACGGCCGGCCGACTGCTTAGTCGCAATGCTGAGAGATTCGTTAAGGATGCGCGTCAGATGGAGGCTCTTTTTGGGGATCTGCCTGCTGCGATAGCCAATACCCGAGAGCTCTCGTCCCGCATCGAGTACACCATGTCCGATCTCGGCTATCAATTTCCTACATCCTCGGTTCCCCCAGGAGAGACCCTGGATTCCTATCTGAGAAAGCTTTCCGTGGCAGGAGCGATCCGGCGCTACGGAAGTTATAGTGGTCGTCAGCAAAAACAGATTGAGCACGAGTTGGGAATGATCCAGCGTCTTGGGCTGGCCGGCTATTTTCTGGTTGTCTGGGAGTTGGTTGAATTCTGCCGTGAGATGGGATTTCTCGTTCAAGGGCGAGGATCTGCGGCAAATAGCGCGGTTTGTTATTCGTTGGGGATTACCGCGGTGGATCCGGTGAAGATGGAACTGCTCTTTGAGCGGTTTCTTTCTGAAGAGCGTGGAGAATGGCCCGACATCGACCTGGACCTTCCCTCTGGAGATGATCGCGAGAGTGTCATCCAACATGTCTATGAGAAGTACGGGCGACGCGGTGCGGCCATGACGGCCAATATCATTACCTATCGTTCGCGGATGGCGATTCGGGAGGTCGGCAAAGTTCTTGGATTTGGGGAAGAGAAGTTGGACTTGCTGAGCAAGCTGGTGCCGCACTTCGAGTGGAATGTAGCGCCGGAGGTGCTCGAGCCGCGCATTATTGAAGCGGGACTTTCCTCAAAAGACAAATTAACGGTGAAGTTTCTTGATCTTTACCGGCGGATTCAGGATTTGCCACGACATCTGGGGCAGCATTCAGGTGGGATGGTTATTTGCCAGGGATCTCTTGATGCACTCGTTCCACTCGAACCGGCAACGATGCCAGGTCGCAGCATCGTGCAGTGGGATAAGGAAGATATCGCCGACATGGGAATCATCAAGGTCGATTTGCTCGGGCTTGGGATGATGGCTGTTCTTAAAGAGACGATAACTCTGGTTCGCGAGCATTATCACGAAGAAGTCGACCTCGCTCATTTGCCGGCAGATGATCCAAAAGTTTACCGAGCTTTGCAGCAAGGCGATACTGTAGGGTGGTTCCAGGTGGAATCGCGCGCCCAGATGTCCTGTCTTCCGCGGACGCGACCGGCTCATTTCTACGACCTGGTAGTTCAAGTGGCCATCATCCGACCAGGGCCAATTGTCGGCCAGATGGCAAGTCCATATATTCGTCGCCGGCAGGGAAAAGAGCGACCTGTGCCCCTTCACCCTTCACTGGAACCAGTCCTTGAACGCACACTTGGAGTTCCACTATTTCAGGAACAATTGATGCGCATGGCTATGACAGTAGCCAACTTCACCGCAGGAGAGGCGGAGGATCTCCGACGCGCTTGCGGGTCCAAACGATCTAAGGTGGCCATGCAGAGAGTAGAGGATAATCTCCGGCGCGGAATGACCAAAAACGATATTTGCGGTGAGGTTCAGGAGCGAATAGTAAAATCAATCACTTCTTTTGCAATGTATGGTTTTCCGGAATCTCATGCTGCCAGCTTTGCCCTCCTTGCCTATGCCAGTGGATTTCTGAAATGTTATTATTTAGCGGCATTTACGGCTGCGATGTTAAACAATCAGCCGATGGGATTTTATGCCCCAATGACACTTGTTAAGGATGCTCAGCGACATGGGTTGCACTTTCTGCCCGCAGACATTCATCTGTCGAAATGGGTATGCACGCTGGAATGGAATGACGAAGGTGAACTTTGTGTACGGCTGGGGTTTAATTACATCAGAAGCTTTCGTCAAGAGACGGCTGATTCATTGATTGCTGAGCGGGATCGGCGTGATTTCAGCAGCATGCACGATCTGAGCACTCGAGTCCCGCAAATGAATAAAAAGGAATTGCGCAACCTGAGCGCGGCGGGGGTACTGCATCGAATAAGTTCTCATCGACTTACGACACGCCGGGATGCACTTTGGGATGCGGAACTGGTCCGCCGTCCGGTCGGACCATTACTCAGTCAGATTGAAGAAATAATTAAAGGATCGCCGTTGGAGCAGATGACAGAGATGGAAAGAGTTGTCACCGACCTCAAGCTCACAGGGGTATCGATTGGAAAACATCCCATCGCTTTTCTTCGCAGTCGCCTTGATGGCCGGGGGGTTACCCCTCTAATAAAACTTGCCGGTTTGCACAATAATGCGCTCGTCCAGATAGCCGGAGTAGTGATTTGCCGTCAACGACCAGGAACGGCGAAGGGAATTGTCTTTCTATCACTTGAGGACGAAACCGGTATTGCCAACGTGATCGTTATGCCGGACCTATTTGAGAAGACAAGAGGCGCCATTGTGAACTTCCCGGCTCTTTTTATCGTTGGTCTCTTACAGAATCTCGAATCTTCGATTTCTGTCAAGGCTTTAAAGGTAGTTCCACTAGAAATGGTCAAGACTTCCATGAGGTCTCATGACTTCCATTAACGTTGAGATTTATCTCAGTATCTACATTAGCTATAGATCTATAAATCACTGTCATATCAGGCTTATGAGTGAGTCTCTTATGTGAAGAATCCTCTCAGCCTCAGTCCAGGGTCCGGATGGATTCGCTGAGTAACCAATCGGAATAAGTATTTGAAGAGTCGGAGAAGTAACCAAGTCTCGACGACGAGGTCAAGTGAACAAAGATTGAGTGGCAAGCCACCTGACTACAAGTTCCGACACTGGTAATTGCAAGGTAACTCTGATTGAGGTGTTTTGAAGATTTGGTTTATTCTTCATTTGACCGTCAGAAAAATTCGCGCTGCGCCAGGCAGATTCCAAGACAAAATGCTGCCAGCCGGAGTCGGGCTGATCGTGTGGATAACTGAACCACGGACAGTATTTTCTGTTTGCGCCCCTCACTACCAGGTTCCAGACGGGAAAAGACCAATGCGAAACGACGAAAGTTATCGATTCAATTGAGATCACGCAAACGGCATGGAATCGAATGCTGATAGCCATATCACACCGATCAACTCTCTTGGCTCAAGGGCGACGTGACTTGGCCTCAAGCGATATCTGCGGGCACGCACACCGCAATGCCGCGTGCCCTTCAGCGATTTCAGCCCGATCAACCGATGATTCGAGCTCAAACTACTCGACACGAATGAGGCGCTGGAGCAATGACAGAGCAAAACACTTCCCAACTGAAATTCGAGAGGGGTCTGTGTCAGACAACCCTGCGGATGGATGGTGAAGCTGTTCCTGTGGACAACGGTTGATCCTGGTGAAACCTGGGAGTGGGGCGAGAAAGAATCTTGATGTCCCCAACTCACATCAAAATAGTACGAGTCCCTGGAGGTGAGGAAATGACACGAACCCGCATTACAATTTGCCTATTACTGCTGATCACCTACTCTCAGCTTGGCAACCGTGTTCACGCTCAAGTGTCTGACTTCCCGTCCCGCCTTCTAGGCCAGTGGATCGGCGAAGGAAAAACCATGGGTATGGATTCGCGGCCCACAATGCGCTGGGAACGCGTGCTCGCCAACAAGTTTGTTCACCTACACTTTCGTAACGAGATAAAGAATGGCCAGGGAAAGGTGGAGATATTTGAGGGCCACGCCTACTACAAGGCGACCGGAGGTGGAAACTTCAGCGCCAATTGGTTTGACTCGGGCGGTGCAGCGCATCCAATTCAAGCCGTCTTCGCAGACAATGCATTAACGTCGAAATGGGGAACCGAGCAGACAGAAATGGGAATTACCACCTACCGTCTGGTTGACGACAATTCCGTCGAAATCGTTGACCAGGTGCGCCGCAAAGACGGGACTTGGAGGGAGTTCAGTCGGACACTGCTAAAGCGATCCTGAAGATACTTGCAATCCTTCATCCCCCCAACGGGCAGGGCCGGACTGGTGTCGGCGGGCCGACATTCCTCAGGAAATATCACACGCTGAGCTACGTAAATATAAGCAATACCATTCTTTAAGGTTCTCATATACGTCGTTAGCATCATGCGGCCGATTGATAGCACTACTATTAAATATTTACTTGATGTGAATGATGATAAGTTACCTTTAGATATGGCTGTCAGCGGTACATACCAACTCTCATAAGGTCCAGGCCAGGAAATGCCGAATAGCTCGGTAGTTCAGTCTAGATAACGCGTTTTCTTCATTTAAAGGTTATTGCCTCCCAGAGGGACCCTTTCTCTTATACTGGGTCCGGCAGAGTTCAATTCCTCCCCCAGAATGTCCTTTGCCAGCGTCGATTCGCTTCAACAGTTTTTTCTAACCCTGAATTTGTTTCGCAACTTCAACGCTTGACTTTTTTATCAGATAGGAAATGGTCCTGATATCAGGGCATTTGGGAGACTTCAAGTCATAAAGAGACTATGACTTTGATCGCTCACACTGAAGAGAGAATTGACATCTCGAGTGTTAAGTACCTGTTAAGATTCAAGTTTCATCCCACGAGCACGTCTCTCAGGCTGCGGCTGGCTTTGGAAGGTCGCTTTGCACGAGGTGTTAACACTTATGGGTCAGCTAGTTGCACATTTGGTTGAAAAAGTCCTTTCGGGCGACGTTCTGAATGAGTAGGATGCGCGGGCGCAAAAACACAATAGGGATGATTGCCCCCCTTTCGCAAGATGACAGTTTTTCGGAAAATAGAAGGATTGCTTCGCAACGAAGCGAGCAACGGAAGTGTCTACAAATTTCGTCTATACAACCGAATATTTGAAGCTGCGTGTGGGAAAGCAGTCGACGGCGATCGAGCTGCGCAGCCTCAACGGAAAGATCGTCTCGCGACATGCAGACATGCTGAGTTCGACTCCAGATAATGGCTGGTGCGAGGTCGGCACCGAGCAACTCAACAATTACCGAGCTCAGTTTCCTGCGGTCAGCTGCTGGTTGAAATTAATTGGCCAGCGCTAGGCTTTGGGCCAGCGCACTCGCCCTCCCAATGTAGCTGCCTCCAACTGGAACGCCTCTGTGTGCCTCTCCGAGAGGTGGTAAACTAGCGAGTCTGCAGGGACAAGGCATCTCTCTTTTTGGAGGTGTGGCCGTGATCACCACTGACAACAGGAGTCCGATTCACCTGGGAACATCCGGTTTTTCATATACCGAATGGCGACCAGGTTTCTATCCTGAAGACCTGTCTCCAAAGAAGTTTCTCTCCTTCTACTCAGAGCACTTCGACACTACCGAGATCAACAACACCTTCTATCGTCTCCCGACGGCCAAACTGACCGAAGGCTGGTACGGCGAAGTGCCCGAGAATTTCCTCTTCACTCTGAAGCTGAGTCAAAAGATCACTCACATTCGTCGTCTCCGTGAAGTTGATGAGGAGATGAATTTCTTTCTCACATCGGCGGCCAGTCTTAAGGAAAAACTTGGAGCAATCCTGGTGCAGCTCCCGCCAAATATGAAGAAAGACACTGAACGCCTGGCCGACTTTCTCGCGAAATATGCGACGCGTGGCCGGCTTGCATTCGAATTCCGGCACGATTCATGGTTTAGCGACGATGTCTATGAATTGCTCAAGAAGCATCAGAGCGCGTTGGGAGTTATCGAGAAAGAAGAGGGAGAGGGAGCAGCTGTTCCACGAGAGGTCACAGGTCCTTTTGCTTATATCAGACTCCGAAAAGGTGAGTATTCGAAACCCGAGCTGCAAGAGTGGGCAAAGTGGATACGCAGCCGTACCACAGAAGTTTTCTGCTATGTCAAACACGACGTCAAGGCGCCGCTGCTTGCCAGGCAGCTGTTTGAGGCTATCCAGGAAGTCTAGTGACATCTTCCACAGAGAGTCCAGCAAATGAGGCAAATCGTGTGGTGAGACGATTATTGTCACAGATACTGACGCTACTGCTGATCGCCATGGGCGCGGGCGCACAATCGAAACCAGTTGGCTCGTCCGATCCGTCCGCCTATGAGCAACGCACGGTTCATGACCCGGATGGTATCGGTCGATTCTACTTCGGCCGTGAAATAGCGCGCGTCATGGGTCATGAGGGTGCGGAGTGGCTTGAGCGGCCGGATCGCGAGCAAACAGAATTGCCGTCGCAGGTTGTGGAACAGATGCAACTGAAGTCCTCAGCTGTTGTTGCTGATATTGGCGCCGGGACAGGATATTTCACTTTTCGCATCGCCGATCGCGTCCCGCGGGGCCGGGTTTACGCAGTCGATATCCAACGAGAGATGCTCGACATCATCGCCAAACGACGGCAGTCTCTAAAACTGAACCAGGTGGTGACAATCGAGGGGAGCGAAACCGATGTTCGGCTGCCAGCCGAGTCCGTCGACGTGACCCTGATGGTGGACGCGTATCACGAGTTTGCGTGGCCGAGGGAGATGATGGCGAGCATCGTCAGGGGTCTCAAACCCGGCGGTCGCGTTATACTTGTCGAATACCGAGGTGAAGACCTCAAGCTACAGATCAAGCGTGTCCATAAGATGACCGTAGCTCAGGCCACGCGCGAGATGGCAGCGGCGGGCCTGACCTGGAAGGAAACCAGGGACTTTCTTCCCTATCAGCACTTCATGGTCTTTGAGAAGCCTGGAAGATAACCACCTTTTTATTATTTCGTTATTCCAGTCGGCCAGACCTCCTTTGCGACAAGCCACGGATGAAGCTCCACGGTCGCGAGCCCCGCTTTGACGGCAGGGTCCGACTCGGCCCACGCCTTTGCCTCCTCCAACGATGTAGTCGCAAAGACAAATAACCCCCGTAGCTCTCCGGCGCTTTCAAATGGTCCCGCGGCGGCCAGTTTCCCGGAATCCAGCATGCGGCGAATGTTCCATAGATGCTCGAGCTGTATCTCCTGAATTGAGGTGGTGGGGGGGCCTTCCCCCGCCTTTGCCCGCAGAAACGCGAGGTGATATCTAGTCATAGTGGTCCTGGTCTTCGGATCTTTGCGATAGTCCTCGCTGAACCTGGCGCCGATACCCCTTGGCGCCATCCACGTCAGCAACTCAAGAGTTAGTCGGCCAGCTTTGATCGCAGGATCTTCAGCCGCTAGTTTTATCGCCTCGTCCACTGAATCAACTTTGAAGAGAAAGATGCCACGCAGATCACCGTTGTCCAACATTGGGCCAGCGGCGACGAGCTTTCCGGTGGCCGCCATCTTCCCAATGTTCTCCATATGACCCACCTGAATCTTCTCGGTCTCGGGAGTGCTCTCTGCCGTCCATTTTGGGCCGCGCCGCAAGATCCCGAATTGATATCGATCGAGATCGAACACGGGCGGTTTTGCTTGAGTGCCGGGCTTTGATTCAACCTGAGGGAGCGGCTGGTTGCGTCCGAGCGCTCGATGGGTGTCTCCAGTCGGCTCGCGATCCCTTACCAAGACGACTCGGTCAACACCCTGAAGCCCCGTCACGAAAGCCGGCCCTTGCGCGCTGGCTACAATTGCCCCAAGCAACAGCAATGACAGCGTACACATTTCCTTCCTCATCAAACCTCCCGGTTGAGTCAAATCATCACAGATTGAAATTGTAAAGCGAGTCATTCCTTATAGAACCAGGCACCGACAACAGCTCCCAATGGCAGCTCAACAAGGCCCCAAATCAAACCTCTGAGAGCAGCATTACATGTCCTTCATTCACCAA
>JBDTUW010000075.1:0-10348 GCA_040007555.1 Acidobacteriota bacterium
GGGAAGAATGCGTGGTATGTTCTCGACAAGCCCGCCGCCCGTGATGTGTGCCAGGCCCTTGATGAGGCCTTCACGATCCACCAGGCCTCCGAGCGCGGGAAGATAATTCTTGTGCGGCCTGAGCAGGACTTCGCCGACCGTACAGCCAAGTTCCTCGACCACCGTATCAACGTCATAGCCGGCAACTTCGAAGAGTAACTTGCGCGCGAGGCTGTAGCCGTTTGTGTGGAGGCCGAGCGATGGTAGCCCGAGGACCACATCGCCGGCGCTGATCCTTGCGCCATTAATCACCTTCGCCCGATCGACGACGCCCACGATAAACCCGGCAACATCGTACTCACCGTCGGGGTAGAAGCCGGGCATCTCGGCGGTCTCGCCACCGAGAAGTGCGCATTTGCCCTCGCGACAGCCCTGCGCCAAACCCTCAACAATCTGTTCGATGACATCCGGTTCGAGTTTTCCGGTCGCGATGTAGTCAAGAAAGAACAGCGGACGCGCTCCCTGAACCAGAATGTCACCGATGCAATGCGCGACGAGATCGTATCCAACGGTGCGATGTACCCCGGTAGCGAACGCAACCTTAAGCTTCGTCCCGATGCCGTCGCAACTCGCAACGAGCACTGGATCGCGGGCACCGGTAAAGGCGGCGCTGAACATTCCGCCAAAACTTCCGATGTCAGAAAGGACGTTGTCGTTGAAGGTGGTCTGGGCAAGTCGTTTGATGCGCGACACTGCCGCGTTGGCGGCGTCGATATCGACACCGGCATCCCTGTAGCGAATCGACTGGGTCATATGTGATTTAGCCAACCACTTCGAGGTGTCGCTCCGTGTCCGGACTCTGGGCGCTGGTAGCCTTCAATTGTGTCGGATAGCGACCGGTATAGCAGGAGGTGCAAAAGCGCTGATCAGACGGATCGCCACAGGCATCGAGCAAGCCGCCGAGACTGAGATAGCCGAGTGAATCGGCACCAATGAACTCGCATATCTCGGCAATTGATTTCTGCGCCCCGATCAATTCAGCCTGCGTTGGCGTATCGACGCCGTAATAGCAGGGTGAGATAGTTGGCGGGCAACTGATTCGCATGTGGATCTCGCGCGCACCTGCCTCACGCACCATCTTGACGATCTTCTGCGAGGTAGTCCCGCGGACGATCGAATCATCAAGCAGGACGACTCGCTTACCTTCAATCAGGTCGCGAACAGGGTTGAGTTTGATCTTCACACCGAAGTGCCGGATCTGAGAACGCGGTTCGATGAAGGTGCGACCGACATAATGATTTCTCACCAGACCAAAGCGGAACTTCAGACCCGATTCCGCAGCATACCCAATCGCTGATGAAACTCCTGAGTCCGGCACTGGAACTACGATATCCGCATCAGCTGGACATTCGCGCGCGAGATATCGCCCGAGAAGATGGCGGCTCTTGTTGACGCTGCGTCCAAAAACAATGGAGTCGGGCCGGGAAAAGTACACGTGCTCGAAGATGCAGTGCTTATGCGCTTTGGTTGGGAAAGGACGGAGCGATCGCACGCCATTATCATCGACGACGATGATCTCACCTGGTTCGACATCACGAACGTATTTCGCACCAAGCAGATCAAGGGCGCAGGTCTCAGAGGCGAAGACCACACATCCGTCAAGTTCTCCCATGCAAAGTGGCCGGAAACCTCGTGGATCGCGTGCCGCAATGAGGCTGGTCGGTGTCGCGAAGAGCATCGAGAAGGCGCCATCCTCATTCTTGAGAGCATCGATGATCGCATCGACCAGGTCGCCCGCGCGTGAACGTGCGATCCGGTGAAGGACTACCTCCGTGTCGCTCGTCGATGAAAAGATCGCACCATCTGCCTCGAGTTGACTTCGAACGTCGGCCGCGTCTGGCAGATTTCCATTGTGACAAAGAGCCAGAGGTCCGAATGCGCACTTGACGGCAAATGGTTGCGCTTCATCAATGCTGACCTTCCCCGCGGTCGAATACCTGACGTGACCGATCGCAAGTTTGCCGGGCAGCCGCATCAGCTCAGCTTCGCGAAAGATGTCACTGACATAGCCCATCCCACGCTCGGCATGGAGTAGTTCACCGTCGGATGACACAATCCCAGCGGACTCCTGCCCACGATGCTGCAGTGCGTAGAGGCCGAGATAGGCGAGCCTCGCCGCCTCGTCGTGGCCAAATATGCCAAAGACACCGCATTCTTCTCTGAACTTGTCGAACATATGACTCGAGAAGTATAAAGGAACGTGAGGGCTTCGACAAAGGAGCGGGTCCCAACTTCAGCCTCTCCTCGCGCTGGTATCCGAACAAACGCTCCAGCAAACGAGGACTTTTCCTGCCGTCATCTGGCTATTGCACCACCGTCAACGACAAACGTCTGGCCGGTGACGAAGGAGGCATCATCGGAGGCGAGGTAGAGCGCAAGGCCGCCGATCTCGTCAGGATGACCTACTCTGGGAATCGGCTGCGTCGCCTCCAGTTGTTTGACGTGGCCCTCATTCTTCCAGAAATATTCGCTGAAGTCGGTTTGAATCAGACCTGGTGCGATCGCGTTGACTCGCACCTTGTATCGGCCAAATTCTATTGCCCACGTGCGGGTCATCATGATCAGCGCGGATTTGGTTGCGCTATAGAGCAGCCCGCCCGGCTGCGGTCGAATACCCGCAATCGAAGCGATATTAATAATCGAGCCACCGGTGCCGCGCTCGATCATCTTCGGCACCGTCAGTCTGATCAGACGAAGCACCGAGGCGATATTCAGCTCGAACATCTTGAAGAGCATGTCATCGGTCACTTCAAGCGCCGGTCCCTGTCCGATATTGGTGGCGCTGTTATTGACGAGAATGTCGACGGGGCCGAGTTGGCGCTCGGTCTCGTTCACCAGATTGGCGAGTTGATCCGGGCGCCCGACGTGACAGGTCACGGGAACGATTCGCCCAGGATACGAAGCGAATTCTTCAGCCGTCGCCTGTAGATTCTCGAGCTTGCGACTCGCGATGACGACATTCGCACCGGCCTGCGCGAGGCGCGCGGCGATGGCCTTTCCAATGCCCCGCCCCCCACCCGTGACGATTGCCACTTTCCCTTGTAAGTCCGTCTGTGTGCTCATGATAGGATGCTCCTTCCCGATTCTGGAGATGATCTTGACGACTCAGCCAACAACTTCGCATGAATATCGGTTACTTGACAAGCCGCGGATACTAGCCCAGCATTCAGCAATGGCATTTTAAGGTCAGAAACGCTGAAAACAATCGCTATGACGAAATCCGTCCGGGCGTCTTCGGCATCTGTGCTGCTGCGCATTTGATCCGGGAAAGCATCTCGGACATTTTCGAGGAGAATTACGAAATGGAAGCTGCCGCAAAGCTAAATACCAGGAAGTACGAACGATTCTACGTCAACGGTCAATGGGTAGAACCGGCCGGAAGCGGGACGATCGATGTCATCAACTCGACGACGGAAGAGGTCATGGGCGTAGTCCCCGAGGGCACCCCAAAAGATATCAACGCCGCAGTGAATGCGGCCAGAGCCGCATTCCGGGGTTGGGCCGACACCGCGCCAGCCGAGCGCTCGCGTCTGCTCGGCGAAGTCGCGGAAAAGCTCAAGGCGCGCTCAGGTGAGATCGCTGACGTCATCGCAAACGAAGTCGGCATGCCACTCCCGCTTGCAACCGCCGTCCAGGCGGGTTTGCCAGCCGCAACCATGGCCTACAACGCCAAGCTCGCCGGCGAATTCAATTTCGACGTCGAGAAGATCGGTAATTCCCTTGTCGTCCGTGAACCCGTCGGTGTCGTCGCCTGCATCACTCCCTGGAACTTTCCGCTTCATCAGGTAGTCGCAAAGGTAGCGCCGGCGATGGCGGCTGGCTGTACGGTAGTCCTCAAACCAAGCGAAGTTGCGCCGCTGACTTCCTTCATGCTGGCCGAGATCATCGATGAAGTCGGTCTGCCGCCGGGTGTTTTCAACCTGGTCACGGGCTATGGTCCGGTTGTTGGCGAAGCACTCGCGGTGCATCCGGAGGTTGATATGGTTTCGTTCACGGGCTCAACGCGCGCGGGTAAACGCGTCAGCGAGCTTGCGTCCAAGACCATCAAACGTGTTGCGCTCGAACTCGGAGGAAAGTCGGCCAACGTCATCCTCGACGATGCAGACTTTGAGAAGGCAGTTCGTAGCGGTGTCAGCAACTGTTACTTCAACTCAGGGCAAACCTGCTCCGCATTGACACGGATGCTGGTGCCTCGAGACCGACACGATGAGGCCGTTGCAATTGCGAAGGCTGCTGCCGACAACTTCCAGCCGGGCGATCCACTGGACGCGAACACGACACTTGGCCCCCTGGTCTCTGCGACTCAACGCGACCGCGTTGTCGGCTATATAAAGAAGGGCATCGAAGAAGGCGCGACGTTGGTTGCGGGCGGCGCCGAAGCACCGGAAGGGCTGGAGAAGGGATACTTCGTCCGTCCGACGGTGTTCGCCAATGTCAGCAATGACATGACGATTGCGCGTGAAGAGATCTTCGGCCCGGTGCTCTCCATCATTCCGTACGACGATGAAGATGATGCGGTCCGGATTGCAAACGACACGGTCTACGGTCTTGGCGGCGGCGTCTGGTCAGGCGATGTCGAACGAGCCAAGAGAGTGGCGCGAAGACTTCGGACGGGCCAGGTAGAGATCAACGGCGGGAGCTTCAATCCATTCGCACCCTTTGGTGGATACAAGCAATCCGGCAATGGCCGCGAACTGGGAAAATACGGATTCGAGGAGTATCTCGAGATCAAGGCAATGCATACGTAGGGGGCTGGGGGGCTGGGATCAGAGGGGTAAGGGTTAGACGCTAAGGTGCAGTGATCGCTGCCCCTGTAGTCTCTGCTCTTCTCCATCGTGATCCCGGCCCCTATTGCAACTGGACCCTGGCAACTAACCCAGGCCAACTAACCCCGGGTCCCGCTGACCCCTGACCCCTGACAACTGCTCATGACTCATTTTGAAACCATTGGAGGAGAAGAGAAGATACGCTTACTCGTAGATCGCTTTTACGATCTCATGGATAAGCAGTCCGAGACTGCAGGCATTCGCGCGTTGCATCCGGCCGATCTCACGGAATCGAGGGAGAAGCTCTTTCTCTTTCTCGTAGGCTGGATGGGCGGACCTCCGCTCTACGTTACGAAGTTCGGTCATCCGCGACTTCGAGCCCGCCATATTCGATTTCCCATCGGAACTCGCGAGCGCGACGAGTGGCTCTGGTGCATGAATCGAGCAATGAACGAGCTGCAACTTCCCGCCACCCTCATCGAACAGTTGCAACGCGCCTTTGGCCAAACAGCGGACTTCATGCGGAATCAGGAAGGATAGCCGCTCAATCATGAAGATCATTCCTCTGGGGACCAGCTCCGGACGCCCGACCGCGACTCGCAATGTCAGCGGTCTCGCGGTGGCAGCGGAGGGAGAATGGTGGCTCTTTGATTGCGGGGAGGGAACCCAAATGCAGTTGGCCCGCGCGGGCCTCTCCTTTCATCGACTGGCCGGAGTCTTTATCACACACTTGCACGGCGATCATTTCAACGGCCTCGCCGGGCTCCTCTCAACCATGGCTCTCGATCGGCGTGAGCGTCCATTGACTCTCGTTGGACCGCCGGGAATTAGAGAGTACCTCGACACTCTCGCCCAGTTGAGAATCCTCTTCTACAATTATCCTGTCGAACTAAGAGAACTTGGCAATGGCGCGTTTACCGATCATGACGAGCTCATCGTTTACGATACTCCGCGATATACCGTGGTCACGCGCCCTCTTGACCATCGCATCTTCTCATTGGGTTACCGGATTGCTGAGCGGGAACGGCCGGGCCGTTTCAATCTGGCGCGTGCACAGGAATTGGGAATTCCCTCGGGTCCATTCTATGGCCAACTTCAGGCAGGACAGCAGGTGACGCTTGCCGATGGTCGAACGATCGATCCTGGTGAGGTTCTTGGTCCAGCGCGACCAGGGAAATCTGTGGCTTATTGTCTGGATACTCGCCCCTGCGATAACTCAGTCGCTCTCGCTCAGAGTGTCGACTGGCTAATCCACGAGGCAACTTTCACCTCGGATTTGGCCGAAGAGGCGGGAAACTATGGCCATTCCACCGCGCGACAGGCAGCTGAGACAGCGCTGGCGGCGGGAGCCAGAAACCTGCTGATAACTCATTTCAGTTCCCGCTATCCTGATCCGCTCCCACTACTCCAGGAAGCGCGGTCACTTTTTGTCGAGACCACCATGGCCGAGGATCTAATGGTTATCGATACCGAGACTTAGCTGCGCCGGACCTACGGCTTGACCGCTGCTTCAGCCGGTTTGCGCGCGTTCTCCAGGTTAAACACCGATTCTTCCATCTGAACGCTATATGAAACCTCGACGAGTTTGCGCTCTTCGACTACCTTGCCATCCTTGAATACTTGAACTTCGTAAGGGACCAGAGTGTTTTGAATCGGGCGGAAGTCCTTGTAGTAAAGGCGGTATTTAGTCGGCTTCGCTTCCTCCGATCCTTTTTCATCGTATTCGAGGTAGATGATGCGGCCCGTTCGGCGGCTGATCTCGTAACGGGTTTTGGTGCCATCCGGAAGGGTCATATCGACGATATCCAGTTCGTGCGCCGGTCCGAACTGCCTGTTGCCGACGTATTCGAGTTTGGCGTCGTTCTCCTTGTAGCGAAGGACTGCCTCGTAGCTATGGGCGTGAGCTCCGTGATAGGCTGCGACCGTTTCGGCAGATGGCTCCTCAACCTGGCCGTTATTGAGTGTCCAGGTCTGTTTGCCGTCAAATCCAACGACAAATCGGGTGCCGGTCAATTCCAGGTCCAGCATGAGCAAGTCTTCCGTAAGTTTAGGTTTGCGGATAAATCTGGTGGTGGTCTTGCCTTCGCTTGTCCCGGTCGGAGAGATGAACTTGATCAGACCGCGGAGGATGCCGTTCTTCTGTACTGTGTAAAGGGCCACACGGCTACCGTAGGCAAAGATGGCGCGTTCGACAACGTCCTCGGGCTTGAGAATTTTTGGGTTCTGGCTGGCGGTGACGACACCACCACTTCCGATCAAAGCACAGACTCCGAGGATTAAAGCCAGGGCCAGCATCCGCAGATGGCGCCATGGAAATGGCTTGACAATCATTTTAGTTTGACACCCTCCAGCATTGTAACTACACTTTTTTGTTTCTCTATGCGAAATAATACCCCACTGCGCGCTACCCCGCCACCCCCTCGTGAGGGGCGCGAGGTTAGCGAACCGTGAAGTGGCGTTCCCAGGGTGGTTCATATAGTTGCAGGAAAGGGCTTTTTCGCTTCGACAATGCTGCTTGGGTGGGTGAACCTGGAATGACGCCCGTCTGAAGGCGCGCGAATCAAGAAATGGAGTACGAAAAATGAAGATCGGGATTCTGGTTGGTATGGAGAACACGTTTCCGCCGGCATTGATCGAGAAGATCAACGGGATGGATGCCGGCGTGACCGCCGAATACGTGAAGATTGGCGGAGTCAAGATGGGAGAAGCGCCAGGTTATCGGCTCATTTTCGACCGAATCTCTCACGACATTCCTTTTTACAGGGCCTATCTCAAGAACGCTGTTCTCAACGGAACGATCGTCATCAACAATCCCTTCTGGTGGTCCGCTGACGACAAGTTTTTCAACTACTCGCTGGCGACCAAACTTGGCGTCGCGGTACCGAAGACGATTCTGCTGCCGCAGAAGGATTATAGGCAGGGTGTTACTGACGCTTCACTACGCAATCTGGAATTCCCGCTCAAGTGGGACGAGATCATCGAACATATCGGCATGCCGGCGATCCTCAAGCCTTTTGACGGCGGTGGATGGCGTGATGTTTACAAGGTGCATACGAAGGAAGAGTTGTGGGCCGCCTATGACAAGACCGGCACGCTATGCATGACTCTCCAGGAATTTATCGATTTCAAGGAGTACGTCAGATGCTACTGCGTCGCCAAGAAGAAGGTGCTGGTCATGATCTATGATCCACATCATCGGCGCTATGTACCACGTGAGGAGTCTCAGCTTTCGACGGAGCTTGAAGACAGAATCATCCGCGATACGATACTTCTCAATGAAGCTCTTGGCTACGATCTCAATACAGTTGAGTTTGCTGTCAGAGATGGAATTCCATATGCGATCGACTTCATGAACCCGGCGCCTGACGCTGACATCTGGTCGGTGACCGAGCCCTACTTCAACTGGATCGTGGATGCAGTCGCCAACATGCTGGTCGATTACGCGAAGAACGCGACGCCGACGATCCGGTATCATCGATGGAATCGGCTGCTTAATCAGGATGGCGCTCCGGACTTCGGCGCAGTCGCGGGTTCGTTGGCGCACGACATCGTGGCGGGTGTGGGACAGGTAGCCCAAACTGCTTCCGATGTGATCTCGGGTGTTATTGAGCAAATGACCGAGCCGGCCTCTCGTCGGCGCAAGCCTTCGACCGAGGCAAAGAAGCCGGCAAAGCCAAGGGCGGGTAAGAAGCCGGCAGAGGAATAGTTGCCAGTTGTCAGCGGCAGTTGTCAGCGGCAGTGGTCAGTGTGCAGTTGGCCGTTGCGTCGGCTACGCCGGCAAGGACCTGACGAACTGACAAGCCCGACAGCTGAAAACTGACAACCGACCACTGACAACTGGCAACTGACGCAACTGACAGCTGGCCACTGACTGACAACTGACAACTGACAACTGGGGAATGTATGCCATTCGACAACGACTTCACCATCGGTATTGAGGAAGAGTTCCAGATCATCGATCCCGAGACGCGAGAGTTGCGGTCCCGGGTCAATGAAATGCTTGAAGAGGGCCGCATGCTCCTGGGCGAGCAGATCAAACCCGAGATGCATCAGTCGATGGTCGAAGTCGGCACCGGCATTTGCAATAACGTCCAGGAAGCCCGGATCGATGTCATCCGCTTGAGGCGGACCATCGCCGAGCTTGCCTATAAGAACGGTCTCGCGATTGCAGCCGCCTCGACTCATCCAATTTCACATTGGGAGGATCAGAGGATCACTGAGCACGAGCGTTACGCGCAGTTGATCGAAGAGATTCAGCACGGTGCTCGTACTTTGCTCATCTTCGGCTTGCATGTACATGTCGGCATGCAGGACAAGGAAGCGGCGATTGCTGTCATGAACGCCGCCCGGTACTTTCTTCCCCATATTCTGGCCCTCTCGACCAGCTCGCCTTTCTGGATTGGGCGCAATACCGGTCTCAAGAGTTATCGATCCGAAGTCTTCAAGCAGTTTCCGCGAACAGGCATCCCCGACTACTTCAATTCGTGGAGCGAATTTGAGAACTACGTCAACCTGCTGATCAAGACCGGTTGCATCGACAACGGTAAGAAGATCTGGTGGGATGTCCGACCGCACCCGTTTTTCCCGACGCTGGAATTTCGTGTCTGCGATATTCCTTCAAAGGTCGAAGAGACGATATGCATGGCGGCGCTGTTCCAGGCCGTCACCGCCAAGCTCTACAAGTTATATCGACAGAATCTGGGTTTCCGGCTCTATCGTCGCGCGCTGATCCAGGAGAACAAATGGCGCGCAGTCCGTTGGGGCCTTGATGGGAAGCTGATTGACTTCGGAAAGCAGAAAGAGGTGCCCGTCAGGGCACTCATTCTGGAGTTGCTGGACTTCATTGACGATGTCCTTGACGAATTGGGCAGCCGCGCGGAAGTCGAGTACGTCCACACCATTATGGAGAACGGGACCAGCGCTGACCGCCAGCTGAAGGTCTTTAAGGAGACCGGCGATCTCAAAGCTGTCGTCGATCAGCTCATGCGTGAGACGGTCCAGGGCGTACTCTAGACTGTCAGAAACACTGCCAGATGATTCCAGCCCGGCGTTGCAGCGCCGGGTTTACGTGACCTCTGCAAGCGGCGTCGCGTCCAGCGACGCCTGATTGAGTGCACCCACCGCAGATCAAGAATTATTAGTCCTCCCGGCGTTGGACTCGACGGGAGCATTCGCATTCGAGGTCCCGGCGTTGAAACGCCGGGCTAGGATCACTCGCCGCTGTCGCAGCGCAGATCCAGCTATTGGAGTCTCGCGGACAGGTTTCACCCACATCCTCCATCCAATGGATCAGAAATAAGCTCCTCATTCGCACCGTTGGACAGCGAGCGCATCCCACGCTCTGAGCTCCGTTAGGAGCGCTGGAGTTTGGCCATTTTTCGCGGAGGGCAATACCGTTAGTAGTCCCGCCTTATAGGCGGAATGCTGCGATTCCTGACCATTCCGCCTAAGGCGGGACTACGAACTCTGGAGTTTGGCCATTTTTATCCCCAACCGCGAAGCGGTGAAAGTCCTCTAGCCCAGTGCGTGAGCGCTGGGTTCAC
>JBDTUW010000076.1:0-10253 GCA_040007555.1 Acidobacteriota bacterium
TGATGACGCGACCAGCTACCTGCAACTGATGCAGGATGAGATCCACATGCTCATTCGCTCGGCCGGTTATCAGGGCCTGCAGGATAAGCCTGGTGGTGTGCACGCTCGGCGCTCCGATATCATGCCCGAGGAGGACCGGATCCTTTTGTACACCGTCGCGCGCGTCGTGCTTTCGACCGAGCGAGGCACTCTCGAGGAACAGGTGGCCAGGCGACCGATGGAGGACAAGGAGCAGCCGCCCCCATTTGTGGCGCGCCTTCCCGAGCGTGCATACCCTGAACTGGCGGCCGAGGGGGGCGTGGGCTTACAGCATTTCAATGGTCTTGGGGGCTTCGCGCCCGATGCCCGAGAGTACGTGTCGGTCTTGAACGAAGGTCAGTGGACACCGGCTCCCTGGACGAACGTAATCGCGAACGATCTCGACTTCGGATTCCAGGTAACCGAGGCGGGTTCCGGGTACACGTGGTCGGCCAATAGTCGTGAGAACCGTCTCACCCCGTGGTCGAACGACGCGGTAGGCGATCCGAGTGGCGAGGCGATCTATCTTCGTGACGAAGAGACTGGAGCAATCTGGACACCAACGCCACTTCCGATTCGTGAACCCCAGCCCTACGTTATCCGGCATTCTCATGGCTACACCACCTTCGAGCACACAAGTCACGGCCTGGCACAGGAGCTGACGCTATTTGTTCCAATGGATGCAACGGTCAAGGTCTCCCGTCTGCGGCTGAGCAATCGGACCGACCGCCGCCGGCGCATCTCCGTCACCGCTTTTCACGAACTCGTGCTCGGTGTAGTGCGAGAGCAGACGGCGCCCTTTGTGGTGACGGAGGTCGACGACAAAACGCAGGCTATCTTTGCGCGAAACTCCTACAACAATGAATTCGCGGATCGACTTGGATTCGTCGCAATGTCGCCGACCCCAGGCAGCACGACGTGTGATCGGAAGGCATTCCTGGGAAGAAACGGTACCCCAGCTCAACCTGCGGCACTTACTCGAAGTCGTCTTGACAACAGGTCGGGCGCGGGATTGGACCCTTGCGCGGCGCTTCAGACCGTCGTTGACATTGCGCCCGGCGAGTCGCAGGACGTGATTGTGCTGCTCGGCAGCTGCAAGTCAGAAGTCGAAGCGCAAGCGCTGATTGACCGCTTTCTCAAGCCGAGCGCGATCGAGGAGGGGATCGCCGGAGTAATTCGCTACTGGGACCAGACGCTCTCCAGAATCGAGGTTCGGACGCCGGAACGAGCAATGGACCTTATGCTTAACGGTTGGTTGTTGTATCAGACCCTTGCGTGTCGCGTCTGGGCGCGATCAGCCTTCTATCAATCCGGCGGAGCATACGGATTTCGCGACCAGTTACAGGACGTCATGGCGCTGGTGTACTCACACCCAGACATCGCGCGAGTACAGATTCTGCGTGCTGCAGCACATCAGTTTCGGGAGGGAGATGTCCAACACTGGTGGCACCCGCCGACCGGCCGGGGCGTGAGAACGCGAATCTCAGATGACCTGTTGTGGCTGCCATATGTCGTCGGATTCTATTGCCGAGTGACCGGCGATTGGACGATCCTCGACGAAGAGGTCCCATTCATCGAAGCACCGCTCCTGGAGGAGTCGCAGCATGAGGCGTATCTGGTGCCTCAGGTGTCGTCCGAGACTGCCTCCATCTACAATCATTGTCGTCGCGCCATCGATCGGAGTCTTGCGACAGGCGAGCACGGGTTGCCCCTCATGGGGACCGGCGACTGGAACGACGGCATGAACCGAGTCGGGCAGCTGGGCCGTGGTGAGAGTATCTGGCTCGGCTGGTTCGTCTGTGCGACGCTCGAAGCGTTTGCTCCGATCTGTACGCGGCGCGGAGACGAAGAGAGCTCCGAGCGATATCTGGCACACACCGCAAGCGTCAAGGCCGCACTCGAAGAGAACGGCTGGGATGGCGACTGGTATCTGCGGGCCTACTTTGATGACGGGACAAAGCTGGGCTCAGCTCAGAATGACGAGTGCCGGATCGACTCAATCGCTCAATCGTGGGCGCTTATTTCGGGGGTCGGTGACCGGCGCCGAGCGGCCCATTCAATGGCCGCCGTTCAAGAGCACCTGGTGCATCGCGGTGACGGACTCGTCCTCCTTTTTGATCCACCCTTCGATCACGGCGCCCGAGATCCGGGTTATATCAAGGGCTACCTTCCGGGCGTTCGCGAGAACGGCGGACAGTACACTCACGCGGCTCTGTGGACATTGATCGCTTTCGCCGAACTTGGCGACGGCGACCGCGCTGGCGAGCTCTTTGAGCTTCTCAACCCGGTCAACCACTCATCAACTCGAGCCGGTCTTCACAAATACAAAATTGAACCATACGTGGCAGCGGCGGATATTTATGCGGTTCCGCCGCATACGGGAAGAGGCGGATGGAGCTGGTATACCGGTTCTGCGTCGTGGATGTACCGGGCTGGACTTGAGTCGATTCTCGGCTTCAAGCTGAACGGCGATCGCCTTCGAATTGACCCGTGTATCCCACGCGTCTGGCGCGAGTTCGAGATCACCTACAGAATCGACGATCCTCTGGGTCAACAACGCAACGCGACGGTTTACTCAATCCGGGTCGAGAACCCCCATGGGATGTCGCATGGCGTCAGTCTCATCGAGATCGACGGAGAGCAGGTCACCGAGATCGTTCTTTTGCGAGATGGCCGAACACATGACGTCCGCGTAGTCCTTGGCGCGGATGACAATGTTTCAGCAAATCGCGATTTGAAGATGGCAAAGCTCGCAGAGTAGGCGGGCTCTGGCAAGGGAGCCCCCCTCGTAATTAGCCGCCTTGTGCCGCTGCGAATACTTCGAGGTGCCCACAGATGTCCAACCGACAGCAGGAGCCGAGGAGTCTAATCGGAGCCGGTCGTGGCAGGTATGGTCTTACCTGCATTGGACACCGTGGGGATTTCGTCCTTGAAGTATAGAGGACGGGCATTATCACCGCTTTGTGGTTGATAGGCGAAGAGCAGATCCGCAAGCTCATCAGCGTGTTCCTCTTCCTTTGCCAGAATCTGCTCGAGCATAGTCCGTGTCGTCGGGTCCTTCTCGCCAAAGAACCCGATGATCTCGCGATAGCTCTCGATCGCAATGCGCTCAGCGATCAAATCCTCGCGAATCATGTCAGCGAGCGAAGTCCCTTCCTTGAATTCACTGTGACTCATCTGCGCGATGAGGGAAGGATTCATCTCTGGCTTTCCACCGAGCTGTTTGATCCGCTCAGCGATCTGGTCGGCATGTTCCTGTTCCTCGGCTGCGTGCTCCTTGAACTCCTGCCTGATGGCCTGTGAATGTATCCCTGAGGCCATAAAGTAATGAAATTTGTAACGCAACACGCAGACGATTTCCGTCGCAAGCGCCTCATTAAGAATGCCGATTGCCTGTGGAGCATCCAGCCGATAATCCCCGGTCAGGGCCCCATCGTTGATCTGCTGGCGCGCGCGCTGGCGTATTCCTTCGATATCTGCGACAAAGCTCATATTTTCTCCTTTGCGTAATCGATGGCTAATTGCTGTGGATGATTTCGGTTCTGTTAAGCGTTGATTGTCTTTGCTGCCGTCTCCCCCTCATTCAACGCGTCGGTGGCACCGTTCAGGTGACGATTAGCTGGCCTGTTAATGACGTGTCCTCTCGAATCGAACCTCGAGCCATGGCACGGACAGTCGAAAGTCCTTTCCGCCGGATTCCAGTTGACGATGCATCCCAGGTGAGGACAAACGGCAGAAAACTCGTGTAGCACGCCGGCCTCGTCGCGATACAGTGCCAGCTTCTGCAGGCCCGATCTCATGACGGCGCCACTACCCGGCGAAACCTCGTCGCCGGAGCTGACCGTACCCGGCGTCACCCATTCGTTGAGCTGAGCGGCTGCATTGAGATTCTCCCTGGCATAGTCGCCCACTGCGGCCAAGGTAACTCGCGCGGGACTGTAGATATCCGCCCATGAGTTCTCCCTGCCCTGGATCAGGTCAGTGAGAATCATGCCGGCGATTGTTCCGTTGGTCATGCCATTACCAGAGTCCCCCGTCGCAATGAACACATTCGTGTCGTCTACCGGACCTATGAACCCTAGTCCATCAACCGTATTTAGTACCTGGCCCGACCATCGGTACTCGATTTCTTGTGCACGTGGAAATCGCTCGCGAATCCACTTCTCGAGCCGCGCGTAGGGAGTGACTGGATTGTCCTCTTCCTGTCCCGTCTTGTGGTCCTCTCCCCCTACCAATAGTAGATCTGAATCTCCGGGACCTGGCCCATTTCCTCCGCCGGCTTTGAGAGTCCGGAGGTAATGACAAGGATCGGCGGTATCCCAATAGAGTCCGCGACTGAGGGAATCGATCGGAATGCGAACACCGATAACGTATGTCCTATACGCAGCCTGCTTCGTATGGATTGCGATCAGATCGTTGACGGGACTGTTCGTGGCAACAACCACATGTGCCGCGGTGATCGAGTATCCAGACGTTGCGCGCACGCGGGGCACCTTCCCGCCGGTGATCTGTTTCGCGTGAGTGGCGGTGAATACCTTCCCGCCACCGAGGGTGATTGCTCGTGCAAGTCCCGAAACGTAGCGTAAGGGATGGAATTGCGCCTGATCCGGAAACTTGAGTGCTGGGCCGAGGTCGAACGACCCGCCATCGTTCAATGGAACCTGGGCGACGCATTGTGCTCCGGTCAAACCCGCACGGTGAGCCGCTACCAACTCGTTGTCCAGCTCCGAGATCGCACCAGAGGAGTCGAGGAACAGGTAACCGTCCAAACGTTCGAATCCACAATCAATTTGCTCATCCTGAACGATCCTGTCGATCTGGCCGATGGCGGCAGTGTGGCTCTCTGCTGCCTTTTGTGCGCCATTCTGACCGTGCAGCTTCTCAAGTTCATGGTAGCGTTTATCGAGAACCGCGGTCAGATGTGCGGTCGTGCGGGCAGTTTCGCCCCCGCCAATGAAGCCATCGTCGAGCACGAAAACTTTCAGTCCGGCTCGAGTCAGAAGGTAAGCGGTCGTCAACCCGGCGATGCCGGCTCCGACAACACAAACGTCACACGTGAGATTGCCCTCCAGCCGGTAGCGATCGGGTGTGACGAATTCCATCCACACGGAACGTGTCTGCTCTGAATTGTTTGTCATCGATTGGTCTCCATTTGAGGAAGTCCGATCCAAAACTCGAGGTCGTTCCTCTCACCTTCACGTGCAATCCGAGTGCCAGCGCATACAGCTCAGGCAATACCGGGTGGTGACTCGACTGACCGGAAGACCGTCGTCGAAGAAGGAATCCGTACGGCCGTCTGGCCCGGGTGTTCGACTTGCGAACTCACCACCGACAATTGAGATCACGTAAACCGGCCGCTGAGTGGTACGCCATTTGCTACAGATTGGGTGGTACAGATTGGGTGGTACAGATTGGGAGGGCGGCGGTCGGTCGCGATGGGTGAGCTGATCTAGATAGTCGTAGACGCTACCCGTCTCTACAGATCATTGCCACCTGACCTACAGAAAATGTGCTCGGGATGTTGGGGAGAAGGAGGGTACATGAAAGCGAGATTGATAAAGAAGGCGGAAGTTTCGGAAAGCCAGACCGTTCCGGAGCAAACGGAGAAGGTCCTGACGACGGTCAGCGAAGTGGTTGAGTGGGTTCGCGAGACACGCGAGTCAATGAATCCAAATCGAGGGCCGAACGCCAGGGAGAGGTTCGCATCCCTCTTTGCTCATCCCCAAATCACCAATGGATAATCGGCGTCACGGCCAGCCGCTGTGCACAAGTCCTCTTCGGGCAGTCTATTTAGCGCCATCTAATCAAGTTGATTTGCGAAGCAACCTCAAGCCTTAGGCTGGCACTGCAATTGCAGATACAGTGTATGGGAGAATCGGCCATTTTGGTCGATTCTCAAAAGGGGGAGGAAGATATATGACCGAGAAAACTGATCGATGTGCTCATCAGAATTGCGAATGTCCGGCGCAAGCGGATTCAGGGTACTGCAGCGATTTTTGTTCGCATGCGAATGACAACATGGACACGAAGACGACTTGCGGGTGTGGTCACCCTCCGTGTGTAACTGGCGCCCACACGCCCCCGCTCAATGCTGCTGGGTGAAACAGGGTTCGATCTCTGGCATTTGATTTGCACCAGACCTCGCGGAGATGGGAATTCAACGGTTCACATGACTCGGTCACATACAAAGGGAGAGATCATATGTGGAATGAAGACGAAGTCGAGGGGAAGGGTAAAAAGATCAAGGGAACGATCAAGGACAAGGTGGGTGAGTTGATCGGTGACAAAGACCTCGAAGCAGAAGGCGAAGCCGAACACGCCGCCGGCGATCTCCAGGAGAAGGGCGGCACGGTGCGCCGAAAGGTCGGAGAGGTCGTCGAGGATGTCGGCAAGGTGATCGGCGGCAAACGGTAGCCAACTCGAAATCGGCTGCTCAAACGGTCCGGTATACTTCACTCCGCAATCTGACACCTGGGAGAAAGTTGGCCGGACCGTTTTTCATGTCGACGAGGGGATGGGCGTTTCAGAGTTCAAGCTTTAGCTTGTGCTCAAAAGAAAGACGATCGATGTGAACACAACAAAAGACTAAATCCGAACTGGCTCGTGCTTCGCCTTCCGCTCTAAAAGACCGATTCCATCCAATGCCCGGTTAAGAGCGATCCACGGTCAGGTCATTGGCGATATCAAGAACTCCGCTGACGCCGCTGGCCTTGATGGTAGCGATGTTTTTATCGGACTCTGATGACACGCTGCCCTTAAGCGTTACTCTCCCATTCTCGACGATGATGTGTATCGAGGGGTTCGCGCCAAGGGCATATCGGAAGAGTGGCGAGTTTTCGTTGAAGAGTGCGGCGTAGACGGCCCGACGGAGGCGATCGTCGTTTGGAGAGACCGCAAGCACTTTGATCTCGTTGTTCACTTGCAGCACGCTTTCAATCTCCTTCATGCGTGCTTCAGCCTCTGATCTTGTTGTTGGGCGGGTAACCCACCCGCGCAACGTCACTCTACCATCGGGGGTGACACTTCCTTCCAGCCAGTCAAAGACTCCGTACCAAGGCAGGGTCAGAAGCTCATGGCGAATTTCTCGCACCAGGCGTTTGGTCTCGCGAGTCTGTGCATCGGACTGCCCAGCGGAGGTGCGACTCGCTGTTGTCATCGCCAGCAGCAGCCCTCCGAGGACTAACATTGCTCTCAGGTTGATTCTCTTCTTCTTGCTCATAGGGCTTCCTCCAGTTTGACGCATTGATCGTAGCATGCAAACCAGATTAACGCAGAGGCGCGGGGACGAGAGAGACACCGCACTCGGCGTCTCTCTGCTTCCCCGCGCGCCTCTGCGTTGACTTCCCTCCGACCTGACCCCCGGAAATGACAGCTGATACGCTCCCCTTGACAGTCGACAGGACGTGTTCTATTTTCTGTTGTAGACAATCTAGGAGAGAGGGGGCAAGATGACGAAAGCGAAGGCTAGTTTGTTGCAAGGGACGCTGGATTTGCTGATTTTGAAGACACTGGCGTTGGGGTCGATGCATGGCTGGGGGATATCGCTGCGCATTCAGCAGATTTCCGAAGGCGCGCTGAGTATCAATCAGGGATCGCTCTATCCGGCACTTTACCGGCTTGAAGAGCAGGGCTGGATCTCATCCACCTGGGGCAGCTCAGAGAATAACCGTCAGGCTAAGTACTACGAGTTGACTCGCGCCGGTCGTAAGCAACTCCTCGAGGAGACCGAGACCTGGGAACGTCTCTCGGCTGCAGTCAACCAGATATTGCAGAGCGTCTAATACCGGGTTTGAAGCGTCACGATTTTCCAGGGGGGCGCGAGGATGTTTCGGAAATTGCGTCGCGGCGTCTATTCGTTGTTCCGGATCAGGAAGAGCGAAAGCGAAATGGATCGAGAGCTGCGGTTTCATCTCGAAAGAGCAGCTGAGGAATACGCATGCAGCGGTATGAGCCGGGCGGAGGCACGCCGACAGGCCGCGCTCGTTTTTGGAAGTGTCGAACAAATCAAAGAGGAGTGCCGCGACGTGCAAAGAATGAGAATCGTCGAAACGCTTTGGCAGGATGTGCGATATGGAGTTCGCCTCCTCCTGAGGAATCGAGGCTTCACCGCCGTTGCCGTTCTCACCCTCGCGCTCGGCATCGGAGCCAATACCGCGATCTTTAGCGTTATCTACGGCGTCCTGCTCCGACCTCTCCCATATGAGAACGGCGACCGGCTTGTCGTGCTGCGACAGCAGGCGCCATTGGCCGGTGTCAAGAGCCTTGGCTTCTCGGTCAAGGAGGTCGCCGACTACCGCCAACAGAACCACTCTCTTGCGGATGTTGTCGAGCATCATTCGATGAACTTTATCCTCTATGGCGGCCCGGAACCGGAACGGATTCAGACCGGGGTCGTCTCGGCCAACTTCTTTCAGGTGATGGGGGTTAAGCCGTTGCTCGGACGCGCCTTTCTTGAGAGCGATGAAAGGCACGGAGCCGAAGCGGTTCTCATTCTCAGTTATGAATATTGGCAACGAAGCAAGGGCGGCGATCCTTCCGTTATTGGCCGCGTCTTCCGCATGAACAACCGTCCCCATACGGTCATTGGCGTCCTGCCGCAAATTCCGCAATATCCCAATATCAACGACGTCTATATGCCGACGTCGGCGTGCCCGACACGTTCGTCCGAGCAGTTTATGGCAAATCGGAATGCTCGGATGATGAGCGTCTTTGGACGGCTGAAGGACGGCGTCGCGCCCGAACAGGCACAGGCGGACCTGACCGTTCTCGCGAGCCAGTTGCAGCGCGCCTATCCCGATTCCTATCCGGCCAACCGCGGGTACGCGGCGACGGTCGATGGCCTACGCGACGAGTTGACACGACAGGCGCGGCCGACCTTTCTCGTTTTGCTCGGCACTGCGGGGCTGGTCCTGTTGATCGCGTGCTTCAATGTTGCCAACCTGACACTGGCGCGCCTCATGCGGCGTGAGCGGGAGATGGCATTGCGCTCGGCTCTCGGCGCGAGTCGTCTGAGGCTCGTCAGGCAATTACTCACAGAGAGCGCTCTCCTGGCTCTGGCGGGAGGTGTACTCGGGATTCTTCTGGCAGCGCTTGGCCTCGATCTGCTGGTCTCCTTTGCCGGCCGGTTCACTCCCCGGGCGGCCGAGATCAAACTCGACTCTGCGGTCCTGTTGTTCACGCTGACCGTCTCGCTGCTCACAGGTCTTGCGTTCGGACTCCTGCCGGCACTCGCCAGCCGCGAGAACCTGGTCACCTCTCTCAAAGAAGGGAGCGGACAATCAACCGGCGGAAGTCTCCGTCAGCGAATCCGCAGCGGACTTGTCATAGCTCAAGTAGCGATTTCCTTTGTCCTTCTCATCGGTGCAGGGCTGATGGTGCGCAGCCTGATCAAGTTGCAGCACGTTAACCCGGGTTTTGATCCCGAACAGGTTCTCGTCGTCCGAATCATGCCTAATTGGTCCAAGTATACGACGGGCGAGCAATACCGAGACTTCACCCGCCGTGCTATCGACCAGGTCAAGACACAGCCGGGAGTGCTGTCAGTAGCGGCTGCATCTACCTATCCGCTAAACCCGGCCGGGATTGCCAATGGGCCATTCAACCGCAATTTTCTGATTGAGGGTCGACCGATCGCTGAATCCGAGCTGGGTCCTCAGGCGGATTTCCGTGTCGTCAGCTCCGAATACTTCCAGACTATTCGGCTGCCGATAGTCAGCGGGCGAACCTTCACCGACCTCGATTCAGACAAGACACTCCCAGTTGCTGTCATCAACCAGTCGCTTGCACGGCATCGATGGGGAACTGAAGACCCGATAGGTCGCCGCATCAGCTATGACCGAGGCGAGAACTGGGTGACCATCATCGGGGTCGTCGGGGACACAAAACAGTACGGCCTCGAAAAGGATCCGCTGGATGAAGTCTACCGACCGGTCGTGCAACAGGGCGGAGGCGGTTTCCTGCTTTTGCGCACGGCAGCGACGCCCTCAAGCGTTATCCAGCAGACGCGGCAGGCAATACGTGAGCTTGATCCCGAGACTGCCATCGACCATATTCGCACGCTTGCGGATGCTCACCGCGATTCGCTTGCCTCACCGCGAGTGACAACGATGAACAACCTTTCGGCTAACCTCTTCTCCACCGAAAACCGGCCGATTGTGTTGACATCTACCGATACGGGAATTGGCGGTCAGGTTGGTCAGTCGCAGATCCCAACCGAGCACTCCGCGATCGGGGAA